>JAGOUG010000094.1 GCA_018061375.1 Candidatus Saccharimonadota bacterium | reverse complement strand
TCAAATTAAATCAACGGTGGACCGTATGCGGGTGGTTACAAGCGAAACAGCACTTAAGTACTTGGAGGAGGACATTGTGAGTGTGGAAAACGAGCTAGCAAAAGTGGAGAAAGAAATTGCCAATGAGCCGAACTTACAGGCCGAATTTGAGCAGGTTTTGCAGTATGCAAAATACATTTTAGAACACCTCTCTGAGATGCTTCTTGACCTCTGTAATCCACTACGTAAAGCTGCCTTTTTCGGAGCAATATTTAACTCAGTACCAACCTATGCAGAAATAAACTTGAGAACCCACGAAAAAAGCTCGCTACCAGATGTAAACGAGCTCTTTCTTATACGGACGTCTTTAAAATCCACTTATGGTGACCCCGGCGGGATTCGAACCCGCGATCTTCTGGATGAGAACCAGATATCCTAACCACTAGACGACGGGGCCAGATCAATGTATTAAGACTATATCATAACAGAGGTAGATATCTCAAGCTACAGATGGTAAATATAAGCATAATCAGATATACTATCAGGTAAGAATTATGCAACATGTAAAATTACGCTGGCTCAGAATATTCAACTTCAGCCTAATAGGTGTTACCGTGCTACTATTTGTAGTCTATATACTGTTTCAGCAGCTTAATGTCAGTGCTGCGACCGAAGCGAAGTGGGGGATTACCCCAACCGTACTTGCCATTGGCTTTATACACGCTGTTTTCGTAGTGATTTCAGATCGATTCTTCCTTAAGCGCTACCCTTGGCTCACGACGCTTATTTCTATGGCACTCTATGCATTTTTGAATGCTTCAATTATAGAATCGAGCGGTAACACAAATGTTGTCTACCGAATAACCTATGGTATGCTTGTATTTTGTATGGGGCTGAACGGTCCGTTTGCTCCACTGACTGCAGTTATATTTACCTGGATGCTACTTATATTTACTGTCACAGGGATAGCCACTCCTACAAATGCCTCACTTACCTTTAATATTATAGTAGATATATGCCTCACCGTTGCTGGCTTTATGGGCTGGTATGTATTTAGAAGATACTACGTACCAAGAGACGATAAGGAAACCAAAGAACTTGTTGGAACACTCGAACAAGAACAGCTGAAATCAGATGTAATTTTAGAATCAATCACAGATGGCGTTATGATAATTAGCCCCGAAGGAACGGTGCAAAGCTTAAACCGCAGTGGTGCAACGCTGCTTGGGTGGTCTCGAGATGAAGCAACTAATCTAGATTATCGATCTTTATTTAGTGTGGAGGCAGAAAAAGGGGCCAATGAAGCACAAGCAAACCAAGACGCTATAACTCAGAGTGCAAACACTAATAGACCTGTTCAGAAAGTATCATTACTCAAAACACACCATGGTCGAAATATATATGTAGATATAGTTGCCTCACCAATACAAACTGCCACTACACCATTTGAAAAAACTGAAGAAAAGAAGACAGTCGGCGTTGTTGCGGTGCTCCGTGACGTTGATATTCAAAAACGGCAAGAACAACAGCGAAGTGATTTTATTTCTACTGCCAGTCACGAAATGCGTACCCCTGTTGCTTCAATTCAAGGCTTCATAGAACTCGCACTAAACGAGAAGGTGGCGACGATTGACCCAAAGGCACGGGAATACTTGCAAAAAGCACAAGAAGCCACCCGACACTTAGGTGATCTATTCCAAGATCTTCTCACAGTTTCAAAAAGTGATGACGGAAGACTCGTGAGTAACCCACAGCTTATTAATGTGAACGAATTTCTAGCAGATGAAGTCGAACAAAATATAATTAAAGCAGAAAAGAAACAACTTAAAATTACTACTGACGCCGAGGCACTAAACGGCAAATCAGTAAAACCGCTCCTCTATATTAATGCAGACCCTGACCGCCTCAGTGAAGTCATTTCAAACCTACTTGAAAACGCAATAAAATACACCGAAAAAGGTGTCATAACCGTCGGCGCGACACTAACAGATAGAGGAGTAGTTATTCGAGTATCTGATACTGGTGCAGGAATTGCGACTGAGGATATCCCACATCTTTTCCAGAAATTTTACAGAACTGATAATTCCGTAACTCGAGAAGTAGGCGGTACGGGACTTGGATTGTATATTTCTAAGCAGATTGTTGAGCTCATGAACGGTAGGATATGGGTAGAAAGTGCGCTCGGTACTGGTAGTACTTTTTTTGTAGAGTTACCGCGCGTATCACCTGAACAAATCGCAGTTCTCAAGCAGGCACAAGCCGACAAAGCACAATAATTATGATAAGATGTTTCTATAGTATAAAGGAATAGACGATGCCAAAAATTCTACTCGTTGAAGATGACAGCAACCTCAGAGAAATCTACGGAGCACGGCTTAGCGCAGAAGGGTATGAAATATACTCGGCCAATGATGGAGAAGAAGCACTTGCAATTGCAATGCGAGAAAAGCCAGATCTAATTATTACCGATGTGATGATGCCAAAAATTAGTGGATTTGATATGCTCGATATTCTACGTACAACACCCGAAACTAAAGATGTGAAGGTAATAATGATGACCGCCCTCAGCCAAGATGAAGACAGACAAAGAGGCGTTGCGCTAGGAGCCGATCACTACATAGTAAAAAGCCAGGTCACACTAGACGAAGTTATAGTGATTGTTAAACAGGTACTAGATAGTGTTAGTTC
>JAGOUG010000093.1 GCA_018061375.1 Candidatus Saccharimonadota bacterium | reverse complement strand
AAAACCACAAAAACCGATTGTAAAAATACTCACCCTTAGCTTCGGTACTGCTGCCATTCTTGCAATCGTAATTAGTGGCTTGCTGGGACAGTTTTACAAGAACAAAACCTTACCAAATGTTATGGTTACAGGTCAAGATGTCGGTACAAAAAATTCGGCCGAGATTAAAGAAATTTTGAAGAAACAGCAAACTACGATGAAGATAACACTCAGTACCGAGTCGAAGCAACTTACCCCAAAGTTTGAAGAGATTGGCTATGAACTTAACGTAGATAAGACGGTCTCAGCGGCGCTGAGTGCAAAGCGTACAGATGGCTTGCTGGCCAAGATGTTGTTTTGGGAAAAAACAAATGTTCCCGCGGAGATTACGGTTAACGATTCGCTTTTAAATCAGTATATTGAGGCTAATATTCCTGAGTTTGTGAAGCCACCAACTGATGCCACACTGAGTTTTAATCCTGCAAAGTCTAATTTCAGTGTTACGCAGCAGAAAAGCGGCGAGGGAGCAGACCTTATGAAGCTGAAGGCCGATCTTGTGTTAACGGGATTTAATTTACAGCCAGCTACCCTTGTGGTAAAGACTGCACCAAAAGGTCCAGTTATTTCTGAAAAAGATCTAGAAGCACTAGTTGAGCCTGCAAATGCGCTTGTAAAGAAGCGTGTGGTTCTGTCTGGCCTCGGCTATGTGTATACCGCAAAGTCAAGTGATATTGCATCTTGGATTACGCCAACACCTCACAAAAGTGGTAAGGTTCAATTAGTTATTGACCCTGCAAAAATACAAAGTTATGTAGAAGGAATTAGCAAGCGAATTTCAAATGCACCTGTAGATACAAAGGTCATAAAAGACGAGGTAACCGGCGCAGAGGTTGTGCTGCAAGAAGGTAAAGACGGTACCGAGCTAGCTGATAAGCAGTCGCTTTCAAACGCAATTGCCAGTGGCTTGGCTGCCGGCAATGATGTTTCTGAAACTATGAACATACAGGTTGCCGCGCACAAAACGGTAAATATGAGTGCCTATGATAAGTGGATAGAAGTAGACTTAAGTCAGCAGCGCACGACTGCCTACGAACGGGCTACTCCAATAAAAACATTTACGATTGCTTCAGGAATGAGGGGCTACGAAACGGTAAAGGGCGAGTTTGCAATATGGTTACGGGTCCGTAGCCAAACAATGCAAGGTGGATCTAAGGCAGATGGCAGTTATTATAATATCCCTAACGTTGAGTGGGTGAGTTACTTCTATAAAGACTACGCATTGCACGGTGCATGGTGGCGCAAAGTTTTTGGATACCCCGCAAGTCATGGCTGTGTAAACATGACAAACACCGATGCGCAGTGGGTCTATGAGTGGGCTCCAATTGGTACTAAGGTGATAGTTCATGACTAAAACTGAAGATCAGCAACCCAGCCAAGGCCCCGAAATTGATATTGAATTTGAGGACCAGGAACTCAGTGATGTACGTATTTCTGACGAAGACCTAGAGGCGGTTGACAGTGATACTAGGGTTGCACGTAAAAAAGCAAAAAAGCTTTCAAAATCTCAACTAACAGAAAATGACGTTAAACTACTTCGACGTAAAAAATGGTTGATAGGTGGTGCCATTGCTCTGTTTATTGTTCTCGTTCCTCTCATAGTCCCAGCCTCACGATGGCCAATTTTAAACACTCTTGGAATCCGTTCAACTATGAACTTTAGCGTAGTCGAGCAAGAAGATAAAGTACCACTTTCTAATGTAGCAATTTTGCTTGATGGCACCTTCTTCACAACTACAGACGAATTTGGTAAAGCCAGGTTCGAAAATACTAAACTTGGTAACCATAAGGTGAGCATTCAGAAGAAGGGTTACTCCAGAGAAGATCTGACTGTTACCGCAGGCATCACGGCTAGTAATACTGCAGTAGAGGTGAAGTCAATCGGGATAAAAGTTAACTTAGATATTAGAAATTGGCTGACAAATGAACCGGTCGCCGGTGCAACAGTGGCGCTAGACAAAGACACAGTTAAAAGTGATAAAACTGGACGTGCAAGCATAGTTGTTGCGCCAGAAAGTGATGCCAAGACACGCCTTCAGGTCAGTGCTCCCGGATATAAAACCCAGTCGATTCCACTCTCATTCGGCGTTGAATCAAAAGAGGTCGCATTGGTTTCAGATATTAAGGATTATTTTGTGAGTAAGCGTGAGGGTAAATACGATATATTTGCGAGCAACCTAGATGGCACGCAGCAACAAAAAGTTATTGAAGCAACTGGTAAAGAAGATGGAGATCTTTTGCAGTTTACTGTACACAGAGGTGACCGTTATGGAATTTTGGTTGCTAACCGAGAAGGTAAAGTAGTAAATAGCAGAGTGATCGCGGGCATCTACGTTATAGACTTTGCAACGGCTGGACTCAGAAAAATAGACGAAGGCAGTGACGTGCAGTTGCTTGAATGGGCAGATGATGCAATTGTTTTTCAGAAGACGAACCAAAATGTTAACTACGATGACCCTGCACTAACAAAGCTGATTTCATTTAATCCAATTACCGGTAAACAAAAACAGATAGCCGAGGCAAATTATTTTGCAGCAGCAGTAGTTGCTCAGAATAAAGTATTTTACGCAGGTGCTGATGGCTACCGCGAAGGTGGAAACACGCCATTAACCAGCCTAGACTTAGGATCAAGTGCTAC
>JAGOUG010000092.1 GCA_018061375.1 Candidatus Saccharimonadota bacterium | reverse complement strand
GCCCAGAGTGATGCGCTCGCCGCAGAGTATCAGACTATTTATGCAAAAACGAGCGGGAGCAAGGCGGCACCAACGGCAGGTCTTCACTTCACCCAGGCTCTCAAAGATAAGATTAAGCAGCAAAGAGATTGGGTTGAAGTCACCTTACATGTTGGGCTCGGCACTTTTGCACCACTCACTCCAGAGCAGCTTGCCTCTGGCCATCTGCATAAAGAACACTACGAAGTAACTGAAGACGCAGCGGCTACAATTAGTGCCGCGCCGCACGTAACTGCTGTCGGTACTACCTCCGTCCGAACATTAGAATCAATTTACCAACAAGGTTGGACTTTGCAAAGTAGTACGGATATTTTGATTCAGCCGGGGTATGAGTTTAAGCGGGTAGATTCACTGGTTACTAATTTTCACTTGCCAGGTACGAGTTTACTACTGCTCGTTGCAGCATTTATAGGTACAGAATCTGAACTAGAACGTATCTATCAACACGCTATAGCGCAGAAGTACCGCTTCTACTCGTTTGGCGACGCAATGCTGATTGTCTAGCTATGTAATATATAGCTACTGACTGCTTTACTTTATTCTTGAGCTGCTCGCATAGTACGTGCCCGGATTTTGTATATTTTACGGCGCTCATCTTCGGTTGCGCCACCCCAAATTCCGTGATCTTCGTTAATGGCGAGGGCATATTCAAGGCATGCTAACTAAGCCATGCAGTTTCTACGGATCGCTTTGGCATTTGCTATCTGTTCTACCGCTGGGCCGGTTGTTCCAATAGGAAAGAATAGGTCGGGGTCGGTATCACGACATGCTGCATCGCGCCGCCAAGAATCATCTAGTAGTTCGATATTTCTACGATATGCCATTGTAAGTTCATAATATAGCAGTAGCTACAAAAGTGCGATGACATATGTCACTATTTTGCGGTAAGGACAACGAGGTTTTCTATATGAGGCGTTCGTGGGAAGAAGTTAAAGCCGTGCACATAACTAATCTCATAAGTATCTTGTAGTAAGGCAACATCGCGCGCCTGCGTTGCCGGGTTACAACTCAGGTAGACTATCGTCTGAGGCTTCTTTGATATAAGTTCTGCTACTACCTTCTCGTGTAGCCCTGCGCGTGGTGGATCAAGAATGACCGTTGCATCGCTAGCAATGTGCTCGAGTGCAGTCTCGCTGCTGGCAAGCACAACTTCGGTATCGGGCTTTATCATCGCGGCGTTGGCACGAGCTTCTATAACGCAGCGTTCATCTACTTCTACGAGGGTGAGCTTCTGGCCTTCATCGGCAAGGCTGAGACCTATACTGCCTACACCGCTGTACATGTCAATTAGAGGTTTTTCATGATCTATGTGCTGGTCTATAACTTCGAGCGCTTGTTCGTACTCAGGAATAGAAACCTGAAAGAAGCCATCAACTGCGTAGCTGTAGCGGGCGCCGAGAATGGTATCAGAAAGTGACTGCGCGCCAGATACCAGTAGAGTTTCTGTAATCACTGAAGCCGGACTCTTCGGGTTAGAAAAGTGAACACTAAAGCCGGCAACACCGAACTCGGTGTGCTCGACTTTTATTTTAAATTCTTTTTCCTTCACGTAGAGCTGGGCAATAACGGTATCTTCTTGGTCGCAGCGGAGAATTAATGTTTTGAGGTCTCGTGCCTGATATTTATTGGCCCGCAGGTAATCTCGAATCTTTTCGGCAGCTTCACTAATACAGGGCTTTGCCAAGCTGGTGCCGTCTACGGCTTGGCGTGAATGCGTGCCTCGCTTATAAAATGCTAAATCGAGCTGATCGGTCTCTTTATTCCACCAAAAGCTGAATTCAATTTTATTACGGTAGTAATATGGTTCTTCTGGCGCGCTGAACTCATTTACTTCAAGCGTAATATCGTTCTGTAGAAACTGTTCTTTAATTAAATCCTTTTTAAGTTCGTTTTCGTAGTCGTATTCAAATATCTGCCACGGTGAAGTGCTGAGGTAGCTCTGAGGATCTTTCGCCTCTACCCTATGCTCTGAAGCCTCAATTACCTCTTCTACAATTCCCTCTGCCCAGGTCTTTTTGTTCTTTAAAATGCGTATTATAACAGTTTCGCCAGGGAGTCCGCCCCATACAAACACCTTTTTGCCATCAGCAAGTTCACCAAGTGTTTGGCCGCCATTAATAACTTTTTGCAGTACTATTGTTTCAGTTTGTTCATCGTTCATGTCCAGCTAGTATACCCCGGATTGAATTATAGTGCCAAAACAGATACAATACATCTGTTCTTATATAAAATATGTATATAGTATACGTACTTCATAGTTCACAACTCGGCAGTCGATATATCGGCCAAACTTCTAACCTTTCAAAGCGCTTATCAGATCACAATTCTGGCGAGAGTAAATATACTAAAGGTAAAGGCCACTGGGAACTAGTATATGAAGAGCACTTCGATACCAGAGCAGAAGCGATGCGTAGAGAAAAATACTTAAAAACTGGAAAAGGTAGAGATTTTCTCAGTAATCTGGGAAAATAGAGTTGATTGTTTATGAGTGGGATGTGGCCAAGTGGTAAGGCACATGGTTTTGGTCCATGCATTCGGGGGTTCGAATCCCTCCATCCCAGCCATAAGCAATCAACATAATAAATGGGACACGGTCCGCCTAGGCGGATAAGGCATCGGTTTTTGGTGCCGACATTCGCAGGTTCGAATCCTGCCGCCCCAGCCAA
>JAGOUG010000091.1 GCA_018061375.1 Candidatus Saccharimonadota bacterium | reverse complement strand
GGAGTTTATTTGACAACTGATATAATGATGGGCATACGGAGAGGTGGCCGAGTGGTCGATGGCGCACGCTTGGAAAGCGTGTAGAGGAGCAATTCTCTCGCAGGTTCGAATCCTGTTCTCTCCGCCAAATTGAAACATTCTAAGGTTATTCTTTATGGGCGATATTCGCGGGAATCATGGTTTATTATTGCGCTTCCTCAGCACAAACAACGTAGCTATTGATCATAAACGATAAGTTCCTCTAAACTCACGTACTCTCCTTCATCCTCAATGTCCATTTTTAGCCATACCTTATCGCTCGGCTTCGTTGCATTATCAAATTGCTGCTGTGTTGTCGCCGCAAAGATAAGCTCAGTGTCCCAGCTGTCGTCAAGAATTCGTTTCATCTGTTTGGCAAGTTTTCTCTGAGCGCGACTATTAGTGCATATTGCCAAAACTGCTGGGTAAACCGACCAATCACTGGCCTCTTTGAAATTTACATAGTTTCTCAATTTCCTAACACTAACAAAGAATGGTTTTGTGTCGTCCCAGATATCGACAAAATAGCGCTTAGCGGGTGTTCTACTTGTTGCTAGTAGCTTGAGATATAAGTCAGGTGTCCATGCTGGGAAGTCGCTATAGTTTGCAGTGTAGCTTTTGGGGAGTATCCATGTATCATTACCGTAAAGCTTTTGCATATGCTGCGCGCAGTCAGTAACCGAAAGACTGTGTTTTAGATAATCGTTTGAGACAGACGTATTCTTATAGAGATTTTTGCTGGCCCATTCGCTTGAGCTATCTGGCTTCAGTTTAGTGAGTTCACGTCCACCTCTCGATGTAATGAAATATTCAGCAGGGCGACCAGCTAGCTTGTAGGATGCATCGTATCGCTTACTAATAAAGCCCTGCTCTTCGAGTATCTGAAGTTTGTTTTGGATTGATTTCGAGTTGGGCCGGTTCAGTGTGCAGGCTAGTTGCCTGCTCGTGCAAAAACGGAACTGGTAGAGCTGCTGCAGTACCAATAGCTGCTGTTTGTTCAATGGTCTACGATACTTAACATTATCTATATCTTTAGTCATATCTCTATCCAAACAATTCACATGATCACACTTAACCACATCACCACAACAACTCAAATCACTAGCACCATACCAAACAGTACCTACACACCTAAACACCTATCTACCTATCACAATCTATTCTTCTTTATATTTATATAAGAGGGAGAAGAAAAAAAAGAAAACGAGAACTGAAAATAAAATATAACAGACTATAAAACTCGACTTTCTGGATTCTAAAATATAGATAGATTGGGTATCGATGGATAATTTTTAACTACTGATCTATGTCACGTCTCGTAGTAAAAAGTTGATCGAAACGTTTCTACACACGGTATAAATGAGCGGTTCTTTGAGCGTGTAGGCTACCTAGTCAGCAGGTTACGTTTTGCATAGGTCTTCAATGCTACACTAAAAGAAGTGAAAAAGATCAGTAAGTTTGAAATCATTTCATTTGTGACTGGCTTTAGCTTGCTCACGTACGAATTAGCCGCTGCACGCATATTAGCTCCTTCGATAGGTAGTTCAACGTATGTGTGGACCGGCGTGATTGGTGTCATAATTGCGGCACTGAGCGCCGGGTTTTTAGTAGGTGGGCGGATTGCCGATCGTCGCCACAAGCAAATTGATGTTGCTTGGCTGCTACTGCTAGCAGGCTGCTTTGCCACAGTTACATTAGTGACGTACGGCGAGGTGCTTGACTGGACAGTTGAAGTAATCTTAGATAGTCGCGTGCAGGCGGTTGTTGCGGCACTTATACTATTCGCACCAACTAGCTTCTTCATTGGTACGACAAGTCCTTACCTAGCCAAGCTAAAGGTCACTTCGCTTACTTCCACGGGGCAGGCAGTAGCGTCACTCGACACGTTCAATGCTGTGGGCGGGATAGTTGGTACATTTACAACTGGCTTCATACTATTTGGGTTCATAGGATCGCGTGAAGCGATTGGACTGGTAGCGCTTCTTCTCATTGCAGTGAGTTGGGGTTTGGTGCCAAGAACCCACACGTTAAAGCGGATTGTAGTATCAACGTTACTCATTATTACTATATGTATCCCTGCGCCAATTGAGCAGGGTGTTAGGAATATTGATACCGCCAGTGCTCACTATAAAGTGATAGACGGGTATTACGGTGACCTGCAGCCAGTTACAGGTTTACTGACAGGGCCAGGCGGTACTCAGTCGGCGGTATATCAAAATGGATCGGATGACCTTGTTTTTTGGTACACTCAGCAGATGGCTGAGCTGACAATTGCTCAGGAACCCAAGTCCATATTGATTCTTGGCGGTGGTGCATATACGCTTCCACAGTACTTAAGCAAACAACTTCCGAATACGACAATAGATGTAGTCGAGATTGATCCAGAGTTAGCGAACATAGCTGCTGATTATTTTAATTATGAGTATCCTGTCAATGTTAAGGAGATAGTTGCCGATGCTCGGACCTATGTAAATAGCGCAGAAAGCACCTACGACGTCATATTAGTTGATGTATATGGTGATGCATCAATTCCATTTTCACTTATGACCAGTGACTATGGCAGGGCGGTCGGTGATCTCCTTGAGTCAGATGGTCTTCTCGTAGCGAATATTATTGGTGGATTGAAGGGTGGTGCCTGTCAGGACGTTTTGAATGCATTGGACGCAGCTTATCGTACATCATTACCCCATGCCTGGTATAAGAA
>JAGOUG010000031.1 GCA_018061375.1 Candidatus Saccharimonadota bacterium | reverse complement strand
TCACTATCTCTTGTTAGTTTACAAAAAGAGCTAGTGATGCCAGCATACATCTTACGACTAGCTCTTTAACATATAATCTTACTACGTAAGGTTGAACCACATCTATACTATTGCCAAAGCCTTTATATATAAAGGTGAATTTTTTGCTATTACAGAGATTCATAGGGCTCTGGCAGTAGTATCCCTTTTAACTATAAAGGAGGTGGTTCTTTTGCTGCGAAAGGACCTTATGGAACTGCTTGGAATCGTGCGGAGTGATCCGAAGATTTCGGGCGAGTTGCCTGTGGTGCGCCGATTGGCCACCCGAGCACTACTTTGGCTTGTGGCTACCGAGTTCTTCTTGGTGCTACAGGTGTATCCCGTCAAATTCTTCTTTGACGAGGTCAGCTCTGAGTCACCAAGCGTGACAAAGTTGATGCTGATCTCACTGAGCTTGCTGATCGTCTATAAGATTGGCTCGATGTTCCGTGCTCGTATGAGTTTCTGGCGCAACTCGACTCAATGGAGGATGTGGCGAGTCTGGTGGGGTTATGGTCACCGCCGTGAGCTTCGGCTTTCTGCGGACTGGCATACAGCACATGGGACTGGTGAGAAGGACTCGATGGTGGCTAAAAATATCATCAAGTTCGAGGCCATGATCAATGAGTTAGTGTTTGACACCATCCCTGCGATTCTGCGGATCTTCTTCACGACGATCTTCATGTTCACAATTGGGTGGGTCTACGGACTTATCTCAATCTTGACCATGGTGGCGTATGCGTTACTGGTACGACGAAGCGAGCGTGTGCTCGCACCACTTCGTGCTGACTTCCGCGAAAGCCTTAAGAAGATCGAGCAATTCGGCACTGAGATTACAAAGAACTGGCGGACGATCAAAGAGATCGGTCGCGAGGAAGACTTCTGTGATCAGAATGACGAACTGCTTTTGAACTTTTGCCTCGAGGAAGATCCCAGGCACAGGGCATACATGAAGTGCATGCTCCGTCAGGAAGATGTGCTATCGGTTTCGCGTTATACGCTGTATGGCATGATCGGTCTCAGTTTGCTCTGGGGTGATCAGTCTGTCGGCTCTGTGGGAGCGTTGGTTCTTGCAACAACGTGGATGGAACGAAGCTATAGCAACTTCGGTCGCTTTGCTGATTTTCAGATGCGTATGAACGAAGGCCTCGAAAGCCTCCGTGAACTCGTTGCCTTGATGTGTCTTCCGCCGACGATTGTGCAGGCCTCTGAGCCTGCCTGGCCGGCTGAACTTCGGGGGGGTATTACCTTCCAGCAGGTTGGCTTCCGTTACCCCGACGCTTCGGAGTGTGCCCTTTCGGGGGTAGACATCGTGATTGAACCTCATACCACTACCGCGCTGGTGGGTTCTTCGGGGTGCGGAAAGAGCACTCTGATGGGTGTTCTTCAGCGTCTGTACGACCCCAGCGAGGGATCCGTGCTGATTGATGGTATCGATCTGCGTCAACTCGACTACGATAGGTACCGCCGCGAAGCCATCAGCGTGGTTAGTCAGGGAATCGAGCTGTTCGACACCACCATCATGGAAAACATTCGGGTTTCACACCCGGCTGCGACCGACGATGAGGTGTATGAAGCAGCTCGCCTGGCCTACGCCGATGAGTTCATTGAGAAGCAGGAGCATGGCTACCAGACCGAGGTCGGAGAAAACGGCATTCGGCTTTCTGGTGGTCAGAAGCAGCGTATCGCGATTGCGCGTGCGCTACTTCGTAAGCCTGCAATCCTCATTATGGACGAGGCAACCAGTGCGCTTGATGCGCTCTCTCAGAAGAAGGTGCAAGAGAGCATCAATCAACTGATTGAGCGCCGTGAGTGCACAATCATCATCATTGCCCACCGCTTCAGCACCATCATGAGTGCTGATCAGGTGGTCGTGCTTGATGACGGCACCGTTGCCGAAATCGGAACGCACGAACAGCTCAACCGTAAGAACGGGCTGTACGCGCGTCTGCGTCAGATGGAAGGAGACGGCCTCCTCGATTAGTCCAACCAGCAAAAGAACTACCCCACTTCTCTTTGAAAGGAGATCCTGCGGAGCCCCCGTGTGCAACACTGCACCGGGGGCTCTTCACATTTGAATGATTAAATATTTATATAAATTTTTCATAGCAGAAAGACCCTACTTGCACATACACCACTAGGGCTTCGTCACTTGGGGTGACTATGTGTGTTCGGGTCTTCTACCAGATTGGTTCGCAAGAACTGCTCCCCACCCTGTCCTACTGCGGTTACGCCGCGGCGACGGCCTCGTTGATGGCGTCGTAGGGCGTCTGGCCGTTGTACTTGAGCCAGGCGCGCCAGATGTCGTTGATCGACGAGTCGATGTCAACTTCCAGGGCCTTCGCCAGGAACCCCTTGAGGCTGTTGAGCCGGAGGTTCCGATCGCTGTTGACCACGTCGAACGTGGTGTCGAGGCACGGCTTGACGAGGATCATGGACCTGCGGGCGTCGTCGTGGCTCCGGCCTGCATTGCGAACGGTGCGGTAGAAGTCACGCTGGTTGGTGCCGTGCTCGCTGTCACTGGTGGTCAGGATGAACACCTGCGCAGCTTCGACTTCGGTGCAGCCATGGTCCTCGCGGAGCCGCAGATACACCGATTCGACGTAGTACGGCACGTCGAGGGTCTCCTGGTGCGTGTGCCCGAGCTTGCGAGCCCGGATGTACGGAGACGGGGACATACCGTGAAGGATGGCACTGATCAGCTCGCCGTTGGGCAAGCCGAGTTCGGTCATTTCCTCCATGGCCTCGAGGACCTGCTTGTCGACACGGGAGGTCACCACGATGTGGTAATCTCCCGTGTACGGGTGGGTGGATAGGGGGATGTTCATGTGCGCTCCGGTTGTCTGGGATCTCAGCGGAGTGCTTGAGATTCTTACATTATAGCAATATTATACTAATTTGTCAATAGTAATCTATAAAAATAGATAATTTGGTTCGTCTCTCACTATATGATTATTTGGTTATCTTGGATATATTGATTAGTTAAAATGTACTGTTCAGCCGTAATGAGTCCCTCATTTTTGTAAAATGATATAAGTTCAGAGATAGTAAAGATTGAGTGTAATGTTACACCGAGTGTCCGCAAGAACTCAGTTGCTCCCTGTTGCCTATCAACGATAGTTAGGACATCCGTTACTCTAGCGCCCTTGCTGCTTAATAGATCTATGAATAATGATTTATTGTATCCGCCTGATGTATGGTCATCTAGTATTAGCACCCGGTCACCTTTTTGTAATACGCCATCTGTAGGGCCTGAGAAAGATCGTTTGCCTACTGCATCAGTCTCTTTTTTAAATCGTAGTAGTACATTTTGTGAATGAGGAAAATGTTGAGCAGTAGTTACTGCGAATAGGTCTGCGCCCGCGGGAATACCCGCAATTTTATCAAATTGTATATTCTTGTTGGTGATAATATCGTAGAATAACTTTCCAACAATCTCAAACATTTCAGGTAGCAGTTCGTAACCTGGTTCTCCAGGTTTCGGGTAGTGAAGATAGAGTGGTGTCAGAGGTAGGCCCGGGTCAACTTCGTGGGCAGATATTTTAAATGAACCAAATTGCACTGAGTTACTTTGTATATACAGATCTGCAAGTATAGATTTCTGTTGGTTCATCGCTTTATATTCTAGCAGAGACTGGTGTAAGTTGGGCTACAGTGCACGATGTTTAGGTTTCGTGGAGTCTAGTCCAACCGCGAACTACTTGCGTGCGCCGTTGAGGCGCACTCCGTATAATCGGATGCAAGCAAGTAGTTCGCGCGTGTTGGATGATCAGTTGTCGTGGAGGGATTCGGTCAAGGCGCCCCAGGTGTTGGTGCCGCGAGGGATCACCTCGATGACGCCGTCGCGGTCGTTGCGCCTGAAGATGACATCAGAGACGCCAGCCAGCTCACTTGCCTTGATGGTCAGATAGGCCTGACTACCACCTTCATGGTGGCTGAGTGCCTCCATGGCGACCACGTTGCCTGACCACTTGTTGCGGTTGATGCGCACCAAGGTTGTTCCCTTGATGTAATCACCCACCGCAACCCGAACCCGATCACCGACCGGGATTCCGAGGCCAGACTCGGCCTCGAGCAAGCAGTTCTCTCCGATGCTGACACGGATGTCGTTGCCACCGGAGAGCGTGCCCATGATTGAGGCACCACCACCGATGTCGGTGCCAGTACCCACGACCACTCCAGCGCTGATGCGCCCTTCGACCATGCAAGGCCCAAGGGTGCCAGCGTTGAAGTTGACGAAGCCTTCGTGCATGACTGTGGTGCCTTCCGCAAGGTAGGCTCCGAGTCGCACGCGAGCGCCATCAGCAACGCGAACTCCGCTTGGCTGCACGTACTGCAGCATGGGCGGGAACTTGTCTCGGCTAGTGATCTGAAGGTAGCTGCCGCCACACAGCGCCTTCGCCTGTGCGGCCACCAGATCTTCCTGGGCGACAGGACCCTGATTGGTCCAGACGACATTGGGAAGGACGGTGAAGAGATCACCCAGGTTGACACCGTGAGGTTGCACCTTGCGGTGCGAGAGCAGGTGCAGTCGGAGGTAGGCATCCGACACGCCTTCGGGAGGCATGGTTTCGTGATCTCCGATGAAGGAGACCACAATTCGAGTCCGCTCGTTGGTCACGTCTTCTGCAATCGGCAGGAGCATCTTCAACACCTCGATGTTGGGATGCGGCTGGCCGTCTTCTTCGTAGGCCCTCAGCGCCCAGAGCACGTTGCTGATCTGCTCGGCGCTCAGCTCGGTGCTGAGTACGCCGCGCAGGTAGCTGGTCTCGTTGGCCAGAAGTACGCCAACGCCCGGGTTCTCGCCCTTGAAGTTGACGAGTGGGAACCAGGTGTCGAGCATGTCGCCGGCGCTGCTGAAGTGGGCCACGCCCACCGCGTAGACGTTCGGTCGCTTGTAGCCGACGAACTCGGCCCTTCGTACCCAATCTTCGATGAAGACTTGGCACTCTTCGGTTGTGTTGATGTGATTGACGGTACTGGTCATGGACTGCCTCCAGGCTGTCTCGGGGAGTGGGAAACGATTTGTCTCCACATTGGCGAAAACTCCAATAAACATCTCACCCTAGAACCTGTGCTTATTGGAGCCTTCGCCCCGTATCATCCAAACTATAAAGTAACATTACAATCGCATATTTACTGCGCGTAACTAAGTACTATTAAAACAATTATTTGCATAATAATCAATAAGTTACTAATTAGGTAATTAGTTTTGGTTGTTGTTGCGACCGCGTGGATTATCTGCGGTAGGTGTTATTGGTACTGTTGGTGTGGTTTCATCAGTTCCGCCATCACCTGTTGTTGGTTCTTCTGGTTTCGGGACTTCCGGCGTTGTTGGTGCTGGGGTAACTTCTACCGGTGTCGGGTCGGGCTTCTTCTCATTACAGCGGGTAGCAGGAAGTGTACCTGGTCGGAAGTATTCGGTCATCGTGCCTTCACCTTCATTGTCTGCGAGTGCACCACTACTCCGGCATATAAGGCGCTGGGTAATATCTTTTGGGGGCGTGAACTGTTCTTTGGCTGTGCCGGCAGTAACTTGATTTACAATATTCTTCCAAATAGGTGCTGCACCGCTTGAACCGGCAACACGACTCATTGGTGAGTTGTCATTATTACCGATCCAGACGCCTACGGTGACACTTGGTGTGTAACCAATTGTTAGTGCATCACGGTAATCTTCTGTAGTACCTGTTTTAACTGCACCGGGCCTACCGCCGCTCAGCGAAAGACTTGAGCCGAATGTCGTTGCCCGTGCAACGTTGTCTGAGAGTATAGAAGAAAGTATGTGCGATGTTTGGTTACTGATTGCGCGTTTGTTTGTTGGCTTACTGGTAAATATAACTTTACCGTTCTTGTCAGTGATAGACGTATAGAGCGTAAGAGTATTAAACTGTCCATTGTTTGCTAGTGTGGCATAGGCGTCAGTCATTTCGGTGAGTGGCACCACTTCGGTACCAAGTGCCATTGCGAGTCCTGCGTTGTTAGAATCGTCGATTGTAGTAATGCCAAGATCTTGTGATGTCTGGACAGTTTCAGGTATACCTGCTTGTTGCAGTGCCTTTATTGCGGGGATGTTGTAAGAGTTTGCAAGTGCTTTTCTGGTAGTGACATCACCATGAAATTTTAAGTCGTAGTTTTTTGGTGCGTAGCCGCCAAAATCAGTCGCGACATCAGAAAATATCGTTGCTGCGCTGAAGTCACGATTTTCAATACCAGTACCGTATACAATTGGCTTGAATGAAGATCCAGGTTGACGCTTGGCCGTTGCAGCATTAAATTTACCAAACTCTGGGTTGTTCCAATCTGCTGAACCGACGAGTGCACGTACTTCACCAGTTCGAGAATCGAGCACAACTGAAGCGCCGTTACTGACGTTGCTCGAAGCAAGCTTAGTAACTTGAGTCTGAACTGCCTTTTCCGCAATAACTTGCCAATCAAGATTTAACGACGTCTTCACGACGTAACCAGAACGAGCAACTTTCTCCTCACCATACTCTTCTTCGAGCTGATCTTTCACCATAAGTGCAAAGTGCGGAGCCTTACTTTCTTCATCTGCCTTCTGTTCTGCATAACTGAGCTGCTGACTTTTTGCCTCGTCCATTTGTGCCTGCGTAATAAAACCTTCTTCAACCATACGACCCAGTACGTAGTTTTGTCTGATAAGTGCCTTTTTAGGGCTGCCTGAAATTGGTGAATAAGCTGAAGGCGCCGGCAGTACCCCAATTAGCATACTCGCCTGAGCAGTCGTAAGATCTTTTGCAGAGACACCGAAGTATGTCTGTGCTGCATCTTCAATACCGAAGGCCCCTTCACCAAAATAGACTGAATTCAAATACATCTCTAGTATCTCATCTTTGGTATATTGCCGTTCGATCTCAATCGAAAGCACAAGTTCTTGATATTTTCTGAGTGGTGAGCGTTCTTCACTGAGGAGTGCATTTTTAACAAGTTGCTGTGTAAGGGTAGATCCACCATTGTCGATTCCGTTCGGTCGTATGTTTTGCCAAGCTGCATTTGCTATACCGGGAATAGAAAATCCACCGTGATCATAAAAATTTTTATCTTCAGAGGCAATTAAAGCTTGCTTTGTGGGTGTTGATATCTGGTCGAGTGTTACAACAGTACTGCTTCGGGGATTATTAAATTCGTAGAATACTTTACCCGATTGATCGGTAAGAGTTACGCCTGTTTTGTTTCGGTTCATGATCTGTTCTTTACTACCAAGCGAGTTTGCAAAGAACACTGTAGTGAATAGCGCAATAAGGATAAGAACAGATGCACCCGTCCATCCTAAGAGCACGACCTTGCGCCTGCGAGATAGTTTTCTGAACCGTTGAACTACTGGTATACGTGCTACCCATACCGGTAGTATGCTGTTATGAACAGAACGACGAGCTCTTCGCTGCCTATCGGTTTTGTACGGTTGCTTGGGGTGGTATACTTTTTTCTTCATAAAATTAATTGGGTGACATCTATCTGTCAATGTGGTTGAAATGTCTACCCATTATTATACAGTATTTCATGTGTTTACGTTGTTTAGGCTCAGAAATAATCCTTCGTGTAACAGATGTACGCTTCGGGTTGTGGCATAACCGTATTTAGTACGATATACTACTGTCATGACTATGAACATAAATGTAGAAACCAAAAATATCGTTAAAGTTTTCACCATTGCTGTTTTGTTTACGCTGGGAGTATTTGGCCTTATTAAAATGTACGATGCGCTCGTACTCATTTTGACTGCCTCATTTTTTGCGCTTGCCCTGAATCCTGCAGTCTCATTCATCAGCAGATATATGCCCAAAAAGAAGCGCGGTCCAGCTGTTGCGCTGGTTATGATTATTGCCCTAGCTGCTCTGAGTTTTTTAATATTTTCTATTATTACCCCTATAGCACGTGAATCTTCAGCTTTTGCTGAGACCATACCCGAGCGTATTGAAGAGATTCAAAATGGCGAGACGCCTGCCGGAAGATTTATAGAAAAGTACAATTTAGAAGATGATATTACAGACGTAGTTGAATCAACACAACAAAAACTACTTTCGTTTGCCGAATCAGCAGTTAGTAAAGCTGGCCAGTTTGGGAACGGAATTATCACATCGCTTTCTGGATTCGTGATTACGGTGTTACTACTGCTTAATGGGCCAAAATTGTTCACCTCAGTTGCGAATAAGGTCTACAGAGACAAAAAGCTACGCGTAAGGCATGAGATTCTAACAGAAAAAATGTATGGTGTGGTCACCGGTTACGTAAACGGCCAGGTTTTAGTGGCACTCATTGCAGCACTTACAGCACTCGGTGCGATGTTCTTATTAAAGATACCGTATCCGTTGCCGCTTGCGTCAATTGTATTTGTGTTTGGGCTCATACCACTCATCGGTAATACTATAGCTGCAATATTAGTAGTGCTTTCTACATTAATTCTTAAAGATCTCACCTCAGCAGCACTTCTGGGAGCCTTCTTCGTGCTGTATCAGCAGATAGAGAACGTTACACTGCAGCCGCTTGTCCAGGGGAAGACTACACAGTTACCTACGCTCATTATATTCACCTCTGTTATTCTGGGCGTTGCATTAATGGGACCAATTGGTGGTCTGTTCGCTATTCCAATAGCTGGTTGTGCAAAGATTCTACTTGTTGATTATTTAGATCACCGTGATGATATTTCTGTCGGTGACTCACCATCAACACTTGTTGAAAAAGTGAAGAACCGCGTCAAAAACGCCTTATAAGATACATTAGTGCTCTGACGCTAGGGGTGGTGTATATACGCTATAGGTAGCGTAGCTAGCTTCTTGACCAGATCGGGCCATTTGGCGTATCTTTTACCTCTATGCCCTGCTCTGCAAGCTGCATTCTGAGTTCATCTGACTTTTGCCAGTCTTTTGAATCCCGTGCTTCTTGTCGCTGCGAAATGAGTTGTTTCTGCTCAACAGTAATATCCTCACCAACCAACCGTATTCCAAGAAGTTGTTCTATGGATTCTAAATCAGTTTTTGCTGGTGAGCTTACATATTCATCAAACGAATTGATGTATGCGTTAATTACAGTAATAGATTTTGGTGTGTCTAGATCGTCTGAGAGTGCCTCAATAATATTTTCTGCGAGGTTCGGATCCGACTTCTCTTCTGGAAGCTGCCACAGAAGATCTGCCGCTGCTCGCCAGTGTCGCAGCGCATTCTGAGCTGCTTCAAGAATCTCCCAGGTGAAATTGCCTTCTGTACGGTAATGTTTGCTGAGTATCAGGAGTTTAAATGCCTGAACATCGTAGCCTTTTTCGGTAATATCACTCAGTGTATAGATATTTCCGAGTGACTTGCTCATTTTAGTGCCATCTACTTTTATGTGGTTATTGTGAATCCAGTAGTTTGCAAACGTCTTACCGGTAACGGCTTCTGTCTGGGCTATCTCATTTGTGTGGTGCACCGGAATGTGGTCTATACCACCGGTGTGAATATCTATTTGGTCACCAAGAATTTCGCGGGCCATAACAGAGCACTCTAGGTGCCATCCAGGAAAGCCTTTTTGATTATCTATTCCAAAGGGCGAATCCCATTCCATATCACGGTTTTCACTGGGGTTTGAAAACTTCCAAAGTGCAAAGTCGGTAGGATTCTTTTTGCCAGTATCTTCTACACGTGCCCCAAATTGTAAACCCTCAATATCGAGTTTAGCGAGTTTACCATAATCTGTTAGTTTGCTGGTATCAAAGTAAACACCGTCTTCGATTTCATAGGTGAAGCCCTTCTTTTCGAGTTCTTGAACGAATGCAATTTGTTGGTCAATATATTTTGTTGCTCTGGGCATGTGATCTGGTCGCAGTAGTCCGAGTTGGCTATAGGCTTCGTCCTCTGCAATTCGGCTGTACTTCTGGGCTACTTCCCATGCGGTCGTACCTTCTGCAAGCGCCCCTTTGAGCATTTTA
>JAGOUG010000090.1 GCA_018061375.1 Candidatus Saccharimonadota bacterium | reverse complement strand
GACCAGGACTGGCGTATCTGCAAGCCGTAAGAACTATCGAGCCGAACTTGCAGTCCAGCGACTAACTGGAGATATACCCGAACACTACTCAAATTCAACGATGCAGTGGGGTGTGGACTACGAACCAGTCGCAAGGCTGCAATACGAGCTTGAAACAGGTTACTCAGTAGTAGATACAAGTCTTTGGCTGCACGACACGATAGAGGCTGGTGCAAGCCCCGACGGACTAGTAGGCGATGATGGCTGCCTAGAGATTAAATGCCCTAATACAGCCACTCACCTAGAGACACTCCGAACAGGCAAGCTGCCGCGTCAATATCAAGCGCAGGTACAAGGACAGATGTGGATTTCGGGCAGACAGTGGTGTGACTTCGTTAGTTTCGACCCCAGGTTACCGAGTAACGCTCAGTTATTTATTACCAGAGTCGATAGAGACGATCTTTACATTGAAAACCTAGAACAAGAAATCGTGGAATTTCTTAAAGAAGTAGACCAGGAAGTCGAATTTGTAAAAAACTATAGGAGCTAAACGTGGGTAAAGCAACAAATCAGTTAGTAGAAAATATCGAACCAAAATTAAAACAACAAAAAAGGAAAAAGAATATGAAAAAACTTAACATCGAATCAGTGAAAACAGCAGCAATTGTAACACTCGTAACAGCAATACTCATAGCAGTATCAGCAGGTATCGCCTTCAACAAGGGTATCAGCTACGAGCGAAACAAAAACGAGACGGTAAAGGCGGAGGCGAAAGAGCTTTCACAAATCAAGGCAGTTCAAACGGCCGTAACGTCAAAACCATAGCAACGCCAAAGCTGGAGGCGTTGCCGGTATCAAAGCCAGCCGAAGTACCTTTACAAGAAGTAGTGCCAGAGCCAGTCGTTGAACCTACCAGACCATCTCAGAACGGTTGCGAGCCGATTCTGAGACTGATTGAGCAATACGACTGGAATGTGCAGATAGCAAAGGCAATAGTGCAAGCCGAGTCGGGATGCGCAGCAGATGCAGTAGGTGACACAAGTCCTATAAATGGACTACTCGCTCACTCATGTGGAGCATTCCAGATCAGAAGTCTTAAGGGCAGACCAACTTGCGAGCAACTGAAAGACCCTGCGACTAATGTCGAGTGGGCTTACAAAATTTCAGCTGGTGGAAACGATTGGAGGCCGTGGTCGGTTTACCAATCCGGTAAATATTTAAAGCATATGTAGTAATAGCGCCAGCAGGAAGTGAGTCACCCTGTTCATAGTCCACGGCACGACTCATCACCATATTCAAGTGGTGATAGCTGATGACACTCTGTGGTGGATCGGTCATCGGCTACGACCACTTGAAATGGGGTATTAAAACCAAGGAGAGGTAAAACCATGGTTCAGACAACGATCTATGATCTAGCGAGAAAAGCAAAAAACGAAGGGATGGAGCGGAGTTATTTGAACTCTGATTCCGAGTGGAGAAAAGCAGTCAACGAACGAATGACCGAGATTATGAGTAGCAAGGAGACGTTCACGGCTGACGATGTCATTATTCCGCTTAATGAAAGAGGTATATTCACAAGAGACAACCGAGCATTAGGCGCAATATTTACCGCTTACTCACGAACAGGTCTTATTGAGAACACTCGAACACAAGTAGTTTGCAGACGAAAAGAACGACACAACGGTTATGTAACTTTATGGAGGGTGAAATAATGCCAGCAACACGAGGCGGTGGAATAAAAGCGAGAGATAAAAATTTAGCACGAGACCCTGATCATTATAAGAAGATGGGGCGATTGGGCGGTAAAGCAAGCGGTAAGGGTGGGTTTGCCTCAACGGTAATTGGAAAAGATGGGCTGACCGGCGCAGAGCGTGCGAGAAGTGCCGGAAGTATTGGCGGCAGAATAAGTCGCAGAGGTGGGGCTAAAAATGGCCTACAAGCTTGAAGACTACCCACTGCATTATGAATTAACCGAAAAAGATGTAGTCAAAGCGAAGCTTATGCGTAAATTCCGTTCATTCAAACTAAAACCAATACGGCGCGGCTGGGTGGCACAAGTACGACCAAACATAGACGGTCAGCGTGTTGAGCTTGCGGAGATAGCTCCGTCACCAGAAAAAGCGGTTGAGCTATTAGATAAACGAGTAGAGAGTAGAGGGCTTTATGAGTGAGGTGGACGTATACAAGCAACTAGCAAGATACATGAATATTCAGTACCCCGATATACCGTATCACTTCGACTTATCGGGCGTGAATAACACAAGTCGGTATAGCCGAACATTATACGGTCTGCTTAATGAGCGTGGATTCCCAGATTTCTTTCTAGCGGCACCAGCGCTATTTCATTCAAATGATGGCAAGGTTGAGTACTACACAGGGCTGTTTCTCGAAATAAAGAAAGACGGTCAAACCGTCTATAAAAAAGACGGCACGTTACGTAAGAACGATCACCTAAAAGAGCAGGAGCAAATGCTGCATAAACTAGCCGGTTGGGGCTACTTCACTTCGTTTGCTATAGGCTTCGATCAGTGCAAGCAACTTGTAGATGAGTATTTGAGGAAAGACTCACTATGAGCGCCTTGCAGGTCGCGCTGACCGTTCGGAGTGTCCCACCCCTTCGAGCGGTCTGTGTGGTCTGCAACGCATTCCAAGTACCTCAAAAAACAAACCGCTTCCGAGGGTGTAGATCATCGGAAGCACCCAGATTTAATTATAAGAAAGTGTTAAAAATGACCCGTAAAGACTTTAAAAACGTAGTATCTGAGTACATAGATACCAT
>JAGOUG010000030.1 GCA_018061375.1 Candidatus Saccharimonadota bacterium | reverse complement strand
AATTGTAGCCGCTGCGTCTTCAGTTACTTCGTAGTGTTCTTTATACAGATGGCCAGAGGCAAGCTGCTCTGGAGTGAGTGGTGCAAAAGTGCCGAGCCCAACATGTAAGGTGACTTCAACCCAATCTCTTTGCTGCTTAATCTTATCTTCGAGAGCCTGGGTGAAGTGAAGACCTGCCGTTGGTGCCGCCTTGCTCCCGCTCGTTTTTGCATAAATAGTCTGATACTCTGCGGCGAGCGCATCACTCTGGGCGATATAGGGCGGCAGAGGAACATGCTGCGCTGCAACAAGCTCAGGGTGATCAACAGGCTCTGAAAATACAATTGTTCTGATGCCATCTTCATCTATATTAGTCACTTCAGCCGAAACAGAATTGGCAACTTGTACAACTGAACCAAGTTTGAATACTTTACCGGGCCGTACTAATGCACGCACCGATTTATCGTTGACGGATTCTAAAACAAAAATTTCACGCTTGCCGCCACTAAACAGCATTCGACACATGTCTACTTTAGAATTATTTACCACCACACAGGTAGGGTCGGGTAGGTATTTAAGTAAGTTATAAAAGTAATCATCAGTGATGGTTTTTGTACGGCGATCATACACCAAAAGTAGTGCGTGATCTCTCGGAGAAGCCGGTTCCTGCGCAATTAGTGTTTTGGGTAGATCAAAGTTAATCATTTATAAATCAATACTTTCGAGCTCAATGCCATATAGGGTCAAATACTCACAAACTAACTCAGAAGCCCGCAGCAACCGGCGTGATATCGCCTGGTGTGTTAAACCGAGATCAATTCCAAGTTCCTCTTGTGTCATAGCAGTATAGCCATTGAGACCATACGTTTTTTGTATCGTTTCAATCAGCTCCGGTCGGTCTGCGAGCGCTTTATACACCAAGGCCTGAAACTGTTCTCCCATAATCACATCGAGTGCATCATTAGGATTGCCCAGGCTGATATCTTCGATAGTTGCTTCAAGATCTTTCTCGTTATCAGCAGAAAGCGGACGAGCTAACGAATCAACTCTTTTTACTGTTCGAACGTACTCAAGATCTCGAATATCCTCATCAGATAAACCCGTTTGTCTAGTAATCCAATCGAGTCGTTCGGCTGCTATATCAGGATGAGCCTCAATCTTCTCCCCTAATGCTTCTAGACTTATTGCGGCACGTCGAACTGCTACTGGGATCTCGATACTCTGACCAATACCCCCAGGCACACGCTGCATTTCTTGAAGAATCCATTGACGAGCGTAAGTAGTAAGACGAAACCCTTTACGATAATCATATTTATGAACAGCTCGTGATAACCCAATATTGCCTTGTTGTATTAAATCCATTCTTGGAACATCTGAATATGGTATAAAGTTATCTGACAAGTGCACAACATAGCGAAGATTAGACACAAATAATTGATTACATGATCTATATGCCTGACTCAACAGTAATTGCTGCGTATCATCAAACGAACATGTTTCAGTGATCGATTCCAGCTCATCGTCCGCTACTTCTGGCAATGTAAACGTATCGATGACGCCCGCTTTTTGAAGTAAGTTTATACCCCTAAAAACATCTACTGCTCGATCCGTAGTTTCCTCACGAGATAGCCGTGGGTAACGGGTGATATCTGCACGATAGAGACTCAGAAGATACTGATCTTGTGAAGCTACTGTTTCAACGCTCATACAACTGTTTCCTTACTATAACCAAATTATAACAGATGAATGTGAATATTATCATTGACTTTTTATACTACTTGTGCTATAATTGGAGATTATGAATAGTCATAGCAATCACAACCAATCAATGAACTTCCAGATGAATACAATTTCTGGTGGTATGTATGGTGTGGCGAAGATGACATCACTAACTGCACAAAATTGTGCGCACCTGGCTTATCCAGCAAACTTGTAACTCTTACATATATAAAAAGTAACAAATCGAGATGAGCCTCCAATCTGAGGTTTCTTTAGAAAATTAAACACTAAAAACTACACTTCAGCATTGGAAGCTTTTTTCGCTTTGGTCGTAACTGACTAAGGTGAGTCCCTTCACATTCTTCAATAATTTAAAATCAACCAAGGAGCGGGTATGACCCAACAACAGTTCAAGCGCAATTTGCGCCTTATCAATTGGCTGGCGGGTCTTAACAACGCCAGCTTCTTCGTCCCCTTCGCCGTACCGTTCTGGCTCGGCGAGGATCTGACCCAGCAGAAGATTTACCTGCTGCAGAGTATCTTCACCCTTGTGATGATGGTGCTTGAGGTGCCAACTGGTGTACTGGCCGATCGAATCGGCCGCCGCACCAGCTTGATCATCGCAGCATGTGCCGCAAGTGTGGGCTTCGCGTTTTACAGCGTGGCCCACGGGTTTTGGCAGTTCGCTGCCGCAGAAACCTTGCTTGCACTCGGGCTCAGCCTGAACAGTGGCACCATTGAAGCCATGCGCCACGAATCGGCCTTGGCACTCGATGGTGAGCACGGCAGAAGCTCGGCAGGCACGGCCCATTCGGCCCGACTGCTCAGTGCCGCAATCTGTTCGGTTGCCGGTGGCGTGGTGGTGAAGATCTTCGGATTTCGCACTGCTATGGTACTCGATGCCCTGACGTACGTTGGTGCAGTGGTGGTCGTCCTCAAGATGGCCGAACCACCGCATCAGCCACGGACGCGTGGACAGTTCAAGAAGGCCCGCCCGCTCCTTTGGGGGATGGCAGGCCTGATTCTACTGTTCGCGCTACTTCGTGAGGCAACGCACATTCCCGTCTTCTTGAACGCTCGCGTTCTAGAGGGTGCAGGAATCGGAATTAGTTGGTATGGGGTGATCTTTGCATCACTCCAGCTGATTGGTTCACGTGTTGCACGCGTTGGGCACCGCTGGGAATCGAGGATGGGGGAGCGGCGAACAATTTGGCTTCTGGTCAGTTTGGCAACCGCAAGCTACCTGGCAACAGGTATGCTCCCCGCCAGATTGGCACCACTTGGCCTGATCGGCTTTGGTGTGCTGTTTGGCCTGACTCGGCCGTTCATGGACCACGCGCTTAACAGCCGTGTTCATGACAACAGCATGCGTGCCACGGTTAACTCGTGTGCCACGCTGGTCTCACGCAGCCTGTACTTCATTGCTGGTCCGCTCGTCGGAACAATGGTGGATACGCGAGGCGTACAAACCAGCTTCGTGGTCACCGGTGTAGTGTTTGCACTACTAGTTATTCTGCCGCTGCGATCGTCGCTCCGGTTTATTGAAAGGAGGTGAGAGGCTGACGAGGAGTCGGCGGAGTGCAGGTGAAAAACCCTGCACCCGTCGATTCACTCGTCTTTTTTTGTCTCGAATCTTCTAAGGTGGTGACCGGTTTCTGGATGATAAATTTCAGCACGAATCATTTCTATGAGTGCTTCACGTGTCTCAAGTAGCATCCCTAAATCGGCGTCATATTTTGTAAGTCTGGCCGAACTTACCTTGGCAAGCTCGGTATATTCGTTTGCAGTTTGTATATTTTGTTCTTCAAGTACGCTCTTTCCCATATTGTATAAGTTCAGTATTGGAGGCATACACTTGTCCAGCACCTTCACAAACCGAGCCTCAGGTTCGATTTGTTGTTCATATAGTTCAATAAGTTCTATGTAGTGTGGGAAGTCGGCAAAATCAATCTTCATTTGCCTGAAAGCTGCGTCTTCTCGTTCTTGTTTGGCAATCATAGCTTCGGGAGTTGCGCCAAGAGAAGGGAAGTCACCAGTGTATCCTTCAATATCATCATGAATTGTACTAAAAATAGCAACTCTTCCGGCATCAAGCTCAGGAAAATACTTAAGTGCAATATTAAAGCCAACGCGCGAGAGCATACTCGCATGCTCGCTGTCATTTTCATGCCTGCCATCTAGATAGGTTGGTTGGCGTTCAATGTGAGCCAACCAAATAGACCATTCACCCATAGTACGAATATCACGAGCAACCTTGCGTGGCACTTCAGTTGAAGCTAAAGAACGCTGACTATCCTTCAGATACTGCGCAACCTTATAACTGTCGAGAATGTTGTTTGTATGTAATCGACTTTCGGCATCCCATGAAATATCGTCGAATCGTTTCAAAACTGGTATCAGTAAACCCGCAGTCTCTTCTGAGCCGAGACCACCAGCAATAGTCACATTAATATCTAGATCGCTCCCTTGTACAACCTCAATCCAACGACTCAGCGTATTTACGTCCATAGTGAGCCCTCGTCCTTCAGAAGCGTCAAAAAGTACATGCGTAATATAGCCTTCAACGCGCTTGAGTCGTTCAAGCAGTTGTTCTGGCGTAGCGGTCTGCAGAATTTCACCATGACACTGCAAAATTACCGGACCATCAACAGCAGTTCCATGCGCGTACCGTTCTATAATATGCAAACTAGAGTCTTCGGTGAACCACGGAAGAAGATCGTACTGTAGGCCGTCTACCCAAGGCTCAGACCGAGCAAGTGAGTTTTCTATGAGTGGAATCGCTCTACCGTCTAAATCAGTCCAATCATCCGCATAAAGCTGTAGTACTTTTAATGAATCGTCTCCCGGGGAAAGTGCGGTTCTGAGTTCATCACCGACAGGAAACCAGTTTCTGCCCTTTCGAGATTCAACTTCGTCTACCTGAATTTTAGTTGTCGCCTTTACACCCAGTAACAGCTTCCTGAATGTACTTAATTCTGAACCTTGAAACTGGGATTCAGTAGCGGCCTGCTGCTCAGGTGTGTCGATACCACTTACACCGACGTATTTTTCTGCCATTAGTATTCCTCTGGGTTGTAGTAGTATTTATGTTCTATGTAGCCAATACCGGGCTTCTGACACATTTCAGTAATTTCGGGAACAGACTCAAAGACAGTACCTTTTTTGGCAAGCTCTTCGTTACTGAGCCATTCGTTATGGTGGCCTTCGGCATCTACAATAAGTTCGCCCTGAGGGTTCGTGCCATAAATTACACAAAATAGTTTATCTTCCAGCATCTTTTCGGTGCCTTTTTCATAATCCATTTTATGGTAGAAGCCTCCAACGCTCAGGTCAGCCGTCAGACCCGCTTCTTCCATAAGTTCGCGTGCACCAGTCTCAAGTAGAGTCTCTCCCCAGCCAACCTTACCAGTAGCACGGCCCCAGAAGCCGTAATACGGTTGCTTTAGGCGCTGCTGAGAGAGGAACTTGCCATCTTCGTTTTCAATAATAAGTGCGACTGAAAGCTTCGGCTGCTTTTCTATAGTATTAATATCGGTATCGAGCCTGTTGGCGTACTCTTTACCTGCGGTTGAAAGCGTATATGTTCCGTCTTCTTTTTTAGTAACATAGCCAACCTCAACAAGGCGATTAATATGAAACTTAAAATGATCACTATCGAGCCCCGTAGGCTTCTGTAGCTGTGCAAAGCCTGCACTCGGGTGGAACAGAAGTTCTCTTAAGATTGCTGTTTGTGCGGTGTGTACTGATATTTCGTGACTCATGTATGGTTCCTTTGTTTATAATTGCAGTCTAGCAGTTCAAAATTTACGATACTAGGGAAGTCGACTTCCGTTAATCGGTATAAGGGCCCTGTTTCTTTCGCATACTATCAAGTTCAGCTTGAGAAGGCTTGTAATAATTTTGCGGACTCCAGATACCGTATGCTATATCCTCTAAATCTGCACAAGAGTTAAACCCGACTGGCAATGGGCCCGTGGCTATACCCAGAGCCCTCCCAGCTATATCTATATTACGCACATACGATTCAACTTTAGAACGTAGAACACCGCGCCTAATCTTATCCTGCAAAATGCGGCTCGTTGTAGCATACAGTTCTGCAACAAGGTTCATATCACCGCGCTGATAAGTGAGTACTCTTTCGCCTGGCATTATGGCTACATCCTGATTTCTAAAAACATCTGCAAACTCAACTCCCGCCTGCCTGAGAACAAAGTACTGCCAATGCGGATCAATATATATACGAGTCCGTTCGGTAACTAATTCCGTAATTGCATGAGTCACCCTGCCACTAAATTCAGCAAAAATACCATCTTCCGAAACTTCGAGATGCTCAGTATATGCACTCGGGTTGTAGAGTGTTGAAGCGTTATAGCCTTGTGCTCGCAACATGCCGGTTAGGGTGTCGGAATCTAAACAGTATCTACCAGCCGTATGTAGTGAGCTTATTAACCTCAGCTCATCGCCTTCAAAACCCCTGTCCATGAAGTGCATGCCGAATGCCACGTCGCCAGAATCAATATATTCACCAATTATAGAACCGACATCTGTACCAAAATCCTGCGTAACTAGTGTTCCTAAAGATTCAGTCATCTGCACCAAGTGTAGACGAGTGAAAATATATAAACAAATACGGAATGCACATAATTGACATTCGCGGTATTCTCGTTCATTATATATGCAATGGAACTACCCCGAGAAACAGCGCGTTTACGAGAACGCACATATTCGAATCCCCTTGAAGGCATATGCAGTGCGCTCGAACGTCTGGGTATTGTTGATGATGGAGAATACTACTTCAGCCTCTCGCATCTTTACCCTGAAAGCGAGCTGATTGCGCTCATAAAAGACGGTGGGCACTATGGGCTCGCACACTATAGCACTCCGGCACCAGCGGTCGACACAAAAAGTAACATTGAATACACACTCGTTCGCAACCAGGTATTGTACCACGAGGACGATGAGCTCGTACTCGCGACCGGAGATGTGATTAGATGCGAACAAGGCAATAATCACCCAGGTGGCATGGTAATTACGGAAGAATTTGGTGTTGATGCAGACTGTGAGGATGGGTTTAAACGCCTCATGGACCAACTTGAAACACTGGTTGCGTGCGTAAGAACTGAAGATCTAATTGACGAAACCGAGGTGAGTAAACGCCTCAAAGACGCTTGCGCACACGGTGACCTGTGTTTGTAGCATTTCGTCCTGAATTCGCTCTTTACAGAAGATAGGTATACGTTTTGCAGTAGCATAGCCAACTTCAAAACTCCCACTTATACCGACGTATCCATCAGGCGCATGAAGCCATACAAAATCAGCCTCGCGGATAGCTCGCAGATGCAGCAACTCCAAAATACTAATAGGTAAAGACTCATCAGTACGTGTTTTTACAACCGCAGGTAATGTACTAATAAAGTCAATCGAGAGTGGTGAGAGTATTCGTACTCCATTAGTCTCTAGTTCTTTAAATAACTGCTTTAACCCACTAGAATCACGACGGTATGTCCCGCATATGACAGCCTTAATCATATGTGACACCTAAAAGTTTGCTTTATCGTATGTGGTTAGACGTTCAACTAACCAATCTTCTGAAGTTAGAATATCAATCTCCGCTTTAAAGCTATCGAACTTCTTTTCTTTTTTGAATGCCTGTTCAAATGTCATCCATTCGTTATGTCCGCCCTCAAAGTCAGTGAGCAGCGTTCCCGTCGGGTTTACGCCACTACACACAAAGAATATTTTATCTTCCATCATTTCGTCAGATTCCTTCAAGATCACTCGTTCGTGATACACACCAGCGACGGTGAAGTCGGCTGTATAGCCAGTTTCTTCTAGCGACTCCCTAGCTGCTGTTTCTAAAATTGATTCACCCCAACGGATCTTACCGCTCGGTAAGCCCCAGAAGCCGAAGTATGGGTTCTTCAAACGTTCTTGAAATAGATATTCGGTACCATCTTCACCCTGGCGTTCAATAGCTAGGATTACTGCACTTTTTGGCTGGCGTTCGATAGTGTTATCGTCAGTATCTAGTCTGTTAGCGTATTCTTTACCTTTAGAACTGAGACTATAGTGGCCACGTGCGACTTTTTCTACCAGGCCAAGTTCTACAAGCCGTGCAATATGAAAGTTAAAGTGATCACTACTTAAATTGGTTGGTTTCTGTAACTCAGCAAAACCTGCGCTTGGCTGAAATAATAGCTCCCGCAAGATGATTGTCTGTGCATCGTGGATTTTAACTTCTAAACTCATCATAAACTCCGTTCTTTAGTATGGTAACAGAGGCCTCGAAAGGATAATAGCTGGTTGGCAGTATTTAAACTAGTAAACTACACTTCAGTAAATAAAATACTATATTGCTTTTTATGCAATATAGTGCTATAGTTATCTCCATTAGAACTGTGTAGTTATGGCAAAGAAGACGAAACCCAACCAGTCAAAAACAGCAAGCACTTCTGCAAAGACTAAGAAGATTACTCAGACTGCGCCAAAAACAGTAAAACGAGCGCCAAATGTACGAGTTAAGTCTGTTAGCGATGTAATTACAACCGTCCAAAATCAAATAACCTACAACCTCCATGACAGACACTCCTTTGCATTTAAGAAGAAAACGCGAACCAAACTAGTCGCGTATGGGCCGTGGCTTTCTATTCTTTCCGTAATTGTCATTTCACCTCAACTACTTAACCTTGCCAAAAACGGAAGCTTACTCTCAGTATCTGGCTTCTTTAATGAAATATTCTTCAATCAAGATTCATGGGTAATACTTGTGATTATACTATTGAATACACTCCTACTTGTTGATGGTCTGAGCGATTTATTTGTGAAGAGCAAACGCGGCTGGGATAGGGTATACCTACCAGCGCTTATTACTGCGGTCTATGTTGCGTACCAACTTCTCGGCAATCTTAGCCAACCGGCAGCACCACTGCTCAGCCTACTTGGGGCATGTTTTGTACTCTTTACAATCTTAGATGTACGCGAATTCTACACAAGTAAATAACTCCGTTTCGCTTGTGTATTTTACAGAATAATACTCTATACTACGCTACATGGAAGATGTCCCTACTGAAATCGATGAGGTTGAAGGCCGTGATTTTCAGATCAGCTTAGCACTTAATGGCCTGCTTGCGTGCCAAGAACAGCTCGACGCCGGCGTAGATTTTGCACTAGTTTCTGATTCATTAAATATATGGAGGATCGAGATATACGAACGTTGCAACGAAGAGCCGGTAACTGTTAGCGGCAATGCAATCCTGTGTCCAGATTTAGATGAAGGCGGTCTTGGTACAGGAACTGTTATTAAAAATGGGACGTTTTCAGGGACGTTTTTAGATGTAGCAGTACACGTTCTTAAGAACGAACTAGGCAATCTTCAGCCAGTCATTGGTATAAAAATCGGTATAAATACCGAGGCACATAAACCCTTTACGATTGAGTCCCCGACATTTACTGGGCGACCGCACTTTTTTGCACCTATTAGTAATAGTGTTTTTAGTTTTGAAGACACTCGAGACGACCTCGATATTATGCCGGAATCAGATGATGTTATTGCATTAGAACTTAATCAATATATTAATGGCGAACAGGTCGATCTATATGGTCTTTCTTGCTATGTCAGCACCCAGTTTGGTGAGCTCAATGAACTGCAAAAAAGATTTTATCTAGGGTACCTCAACCGCATTACTGACTTTGAAACTATGTCCGCAGATGTTCCTCAACTGCTCAGATTTGGCCTAGAAGATGACAGGGTCTTAATTGATAGTAGCCCACAAACTCTTTCAGGAATATTTCGTGGGTTTAGAATTCTCTGGTTTAACTCAGATACAGACGGTAGTGAACACCCGCGCCTTGTCATTGCTGCGTTCAATGAAGACTTTGACGAAGTTGGTGCCTTTGTAGACGAAAGCTCAGATATTCAACTCAAAAAGTAACTATATAGTTAGACATTTGACATTGTTACAATGAATATGTATAGTATTATTCATGATTTATATAAGTATCAATTGTGCGACAAAGAAGAAGATCCGGTTGTAGTACCTGAAGCGCTTTTGCATACTTATAAACTCCCTGGTACTACAACTAAATAGACCGGGGAGTTTTTAATGTATAACAGGAAAATAATATGGAATTTTATGAAATTGCAGCTCGAGAGAGCTTTTTAGAAGAACTACAGCGCGTTCGCTCACTGAGTGATGAAGAAGCGCTTGCTGAGCACCAGCACAGAACTATACACGGACAGACAATTATTACATTCGGTAATCATTTAATGAGTGATAGCTCACTTTGGGAATCACCTTTTTCGACCTTGTATGGCAGATTGCCAAATACAAGCCTTGGCCCTTATCACTTAGGCGATGCAGACGAAATAGATAACTGG
>JAGOUG010000002.1 GCA_018061375.1 Candidatus Saccharimonadota bacterium | reverse complement strand
CATTTATTACCTCACGAGTTAGACGAAAGATAATTATTGTCTATGCTAAGTACCCAGATTTCAAGACACATGTTCGTGGTCTGGCAAAGCTAATAAGAGAAGATCCGGGTAATATTCAAAGAGAACTCAAGCGACTCGAAAAAATCGGCTTTCTTATTTCTGAAAAGAAGGGGAATAGCAAAATCTATTACACTAATAAGCACTTTATATTACTCAAAGAGCTTCAAAGCATGGTCCTCAAAAGTCAGCGTTCGCAGGCGAAGTAAAAACTACCCTTGTCAGTAGTCGATATCTGTAGTAAACTACGTTGGTATGATTCAAGTAACACGAAAAGACAATAAAGAAGGTATAGAAAACCTTATTCGTCGTTTTAATCGCAAAGTTCAGTCTGCGGGCGTCATTGCGATTGCAAAAAACAACGAATTCTTCATAAAGCCTCTGAGTAAGCGCGACCGTCGTGAAAAAGCGATTATCCGAAAAAGCCGCAAAGCTGAGAAGTTAAAACGAATTCGATTAGGGCAGAAATAATGCTCAAAAGTCGAATAGAGGGAGACCTGAAGACAGCAATGCTTTCAGGAGATTCTATACGAGTAGGCACTCTTAAAATGGTTAAGAGTGCTATTTTGTATAAAGAAGTCGAACTTGATGAACGTGAACAGGGACTTCAGGATGAACAGGTTATAGCAGTACTCGTAAAAGAGTCTAAGAAGCGACTTGAGGCTGCAACTATGTACACAGATGCTGGTAGAACAGAGCAGGCTGCAGCGGAACAAACAGAGTTTGAAATCATCTCAGAATATCTACCAGCACAGATGACGGATGAAGAGTTGGTTAGTATCGTTGATGACGTAGTTTTGCATACCGAGGGCGCGTCAATGAAAGATATGGGTAAAATTATTGGCGCCGTTAAAGCCCGGGCGGGTGCTACAGCTGATGGTGCACGAATAGCTGCGTTAGTGAAACAGAAATTACAGTAAAGGGAGAGTAGGATGATTTTATTTTTTGGTCCAGCGGGTGCAGGTAAAAGTGTGCAAGGTCAAATATTAGCCGCTCGTCATGGATGGCGCTGGCTTTCATCAGGTCAACTACTACGTGATTCACGTGACCCTGAGGTTATTGAAGAAATGCGTACCGGCGCACTGGTTGGTGTTGATAAGGTAAATCAGATTGTGAGCGACGGCATCAAACGAGCTGAATCAATTGATAAGGTAATACTTGATGGTTTTCCGCGCTTACTTGAACAGGCAAAATGGTTAGTCGAAAATCAAGAAGAACACGCCAGGAGTATCCAACTTGTAGTAGTGCTTGAAGTACCACGTGATGAAATTGAAAAGCGCCTTCATCTTCGTGGCCGAGTTGATGATACAAAAGAGGCGATTGAACAACGTCTTGCGTTGTATCGCCAGGAAATGTACCCAATACTGACTTTTTTTGCGGATCAGCAAATACCGATATCACATATTGAAGGTGTAGGAAGTGTTGGGCAGGTACATGATAAGATCGAGGCAGAACTAGAATCACTGGATCTGATGGGTGCTACGGGTTAATAGTATGTTCACGAAGATAAAAACAGAGCAAGAAATTATCGATATTCGAGTTTCCGGCAAAATGCTTGCCATGGTTCTTCAGTATTTGGAGCAAAAAATTGAGGTTGGTATGACCACTAAAGATCTTGCCGATCTCGCTGCAGTTGAACTTCAGAGACTTGGTGGAAAACCTGCATTTTTAGGGTATGGCGGGTTTCCCGATGTAATTTGTATCTCTCGCAACGACGAGGTTGTGCACGGTATACCTGGGTCTGAAGTTATTGAAGATGGCGACCTAATTAGCCTTGATTTTGGCGTAGACTATAACGGTATGATTACTGATTCTGCGATTACGGTTATTGCTGGAGAAGGCAGCGGTGTAAAACGAAGACTACTAAAGGGTACAAAAGAGGCACTCGATGCGGGCATAAACAGTTTACACGGCGGCATACGAACGGGTGATATAGGTGCTGCAGTTGAAAAAGTTATGAACCAATACGGATTCGGGATAGTTAGAGACTTAGTGGGGCACGGAGTTGGACATCAAGTGCACGAAGAACCCGATATCCCTAATTACGGTATCGCTGGCACGGGCAAAAAACTCGATGCAGGTATGACTATTTGCATAGAACCAATGAGTACGCTTGGTGGTGACGGCGTAACGCTGGATCCAGATGGCTGGACAATAAAGACTCGGGATGGAACACTTTCTGCTCACTTCGAGCACACAATTTTGATTACTCAAGATTCAGCCGAAATTATCACCGCTCTTTAAATTAAGATTTGCATCATAAATAGCACAAGCGCTATACTGGTTGCATATGCAGGAACATCAAGAATTAGCGGTGGGTATCGATGTTGGTACTACGACGGTTCGTTGTGCGATCGGCTTAGTTAAGGCTGACGACCAGACAGTGAGTTTGGTTGGGATCGGCGAAGCGCCAAATAGTGGATTCAGAAAAGGTAGCGTGGTAAATATATCTGATACTGCACAGGCGGTAGATCAGGCGATTGCACTTGCCGAGCGCATGGCTGGTCAGCATGTGTCGAGTGCAACAGTAAATATAAATGGTACACATATCAAAGGAATTGCATCTAAAGGTGTCGTCGCGATTTCTAGTGAGGAGATCAGTAATGAAGACCTTACTCGCGTTGAAGATGCAGCTACAGTACTACAGATACCCCAACATCATGAGATCCTCAGTGTCTTCCCGCGTAGCTATATTGTAGACGGGCAGTCTAATGTCAAGGATCCAATCGGCATGAGCGGCACCCGCCTAGAGGTTGAGGCACATGTTGTGACAGTTTCGGCACCAGCACTCAAGAATCTTGAAAAAGTTTTTGAAACAGCAAATATACGTGTTAATCGACTGAGCGTATCTAGCTTGGCTGCTGCACAAGCTACAGTTACGCGTGAACAGAGAGAGAATGGCGTGGCTGTAGTAGATATTGGTTCAACTACTACAAACTTGATTACTATTGAAGATGGTGATGTCCAGCAGGTGAGTGTACTACCAATCGGCGGAAATCATATCACGAATGATCTTGCGATCGGTCTCAGAACTGATCTCAAGGTTGCAGAGGCAGTTAAGCGGAACTATAAATATTTAGCTGAAAATAGCAAAACACGCCCCAAGCACGTCAAGGTATTAGTTGCTCGTAAAGAACATGTCTTTTTAACGAAAGACATTGAATTTGTTATTACAGCCAGATTGGTTGAGCTTTTTGAGGCTATCGATAAAGAGCTTGCAAAAGTAAATTTAAGTAAAAAATTACCTGGCGGTATAACGCTTACGGGCGGAACAGCTCAGCTTCCAGGCATTGATGTGGTTGCTCGTGAAGAACTAGCTCTTTCTGCCAGGGTTGTCTTCCCTGCTCAGGGCATATCTGGGCTTAAAGAACGTCTCGCACGGCCAGAATACGCTGTTGTAGCAGGTTTGATGCTACTCGACGTTCATAAAGACGAAGAAGCAGCATATGGCGGAAAATGGCTTGGTGGCGGGTTGAAGCATAGTGCACAACATGCGCATTCACTTATAAAGCAGATTTTCAGTAAACTCGGCTTCTAGTTTGAACACAATATTTTTCCTGTTGTATACCAAATGTGTTCGTAGTCATATCTGTTAGACCCTCAATTTATATGCGAGCATTGATTTTATCATCTCAAACGTTATACTAAGAAGCATAAGTTAAGTAGGGGAAACAACGTGCCAGAAGTAAAACCTGCAGATATACAAGCGTTCGCGTCGATACGAGTAGTTGGAGTTGGTGGTGCCGGTGGGTCAGCAATTAATAGAATGGCTGACGGTGGCCTTAAGGGTGTGCAGTTTGTTGCAATCAATACAGATGCTCAGGCGCTTTTTCATTCAAAAGCAAGTGTAAAAATACATATTGGCAAGGAAGCCACTCGCGGTCTTGGCGCTGGGGCCGACCCAGCGGTTGGTCAAAAAGCAGCTGAAGAATCAGAAGCAGACATTAAAGAAGCACTAACAGGTGCCGATATGGTGTTCATTACGCTTGGTGCTGGTGGTGGTAGTGGTAGTGGCGGCGGCCCTGTTGTTGCCCGTATTGCTCGGGAGATGGATATTCTTACTGTTGGTGTTGCAACACGACCATTTGCCTTTGAAGGTGAAAAACGGCGTAAAAATGCAGAATATGCGATTGAAAATCTTGCTAAATACGTAGATACACTCATTACTATCCCAAACGATAGACTTCTTCAAACTATAGATAGAAACACACCACTTCTTGAGGCATTTGTCGTTGCGGACGATGTTCTCCGTCAGGGAGTACAAGGGATATCGGATTTAATTACTGAACACGGCCTTATAAATCTTGATTTCGCAGACGTTAAGTCTATTATGAGCAATGCTGGCTCAGCTCTTATGGGTATTGGTCAGGGTAGCGGAGAAAACAGAGCCGTTATTGCAGCTCAGCAAGCAATTGAATCACCACTCCTTGAGGTCTCTATAGACGGTGCCCGAGGTGTCGTCTTTAATATTACTGGTGGCAACGACCTTTCTATGCATGAAGTTAATGAAGCGGCAGAGGTGATTACCGCCGCAGTATCACCTGATGCTAATATAATCTTCGGCGCTACTATTAAGCCTGATATGCAAGATAAGGTAGCAATTACGGTTGTTGCAACTGGTTTTGACGCAGCTTACTTTAAAAAGCGCACTGATGATACTGTCGATGACGAGGAAGACTCTACGCTGAGTGTCTCTACACAGCTCGGCGATGTTGAGGGCGATGTTGAAACCATCAATATGGACGTCGCAAACGAACAAGACTCTGATTCAGAATCTGAAGACGAACCAACCCCATTCCATAAGTCAGAAGATGTTCCAAGTTCTAATATCTGGGCAAGCGACGACGAAACTTCAGAACACGAATCTGAAGAACGAGATGTGCCCGCCTTCCTTAGACGGTTCCGACGTAAAAAACAGCCAGAATCTGAAGAAAAAGATCCAGAATAGTATTGCGTATACGCTAGCATTAGCGTTATACTGGTTGAGAAGTACGCTATATATAGAAGATGCAACGATACTTAGAAAAATATAACAAATTGGAGTACGTATGAAATGCCCTCAGTGCCAATCAGTCGATTCAAAAGTCATAGAATCACGTGATGTTGCTAGTGGTGAAAGTATTCGCAGGCGTAGAGAGTGTGAACTCTGTGCTGCAAGGTTTACGACCTACGAACGAGTTGAACGACCAAATCTTATTGTTGTAAAAAAAGATGGTGTTCGCGAAGTTTTTAATAGAGAAAAAATTCTCTGTGGTATAGAGAGAGCAAGCGAAAAAACCACAATTTCAGCACCAGAACGCGAAGATATAGTTGCACGTATTGAACGTAAGTTGTACGATTTAGGTAAGCCTGAAGTGAGGGCTGGGGAAATTGGCGAATTGGTTATGGACGAGCTGGCAGCAGCTGATGAGGTCGCATACGTGCGATTCGCAAGCGTCTATAGACAGTTCACGAGCATACAGAGTTTTGAAGAGGGTCTTGATGCACTCAAGGCACGCCGCAGTAAATAGTACGGCACCAATTTAATCCGAATTACTGCTCAAATATTAAAGAGAGGTAATCATGGTGATTGCCCCAGGTCATATTTGAATATGTTCTAGGGGAGTGACTAGGTGGAGGGTGGTAAAACACTCGCTGACGCTCTAACAAACACTTTTAAAAAACAAATTAAAACTAGGGTAACCAAGAGGGGGTAGGTATGGCACAAGCTACAGTGCTCGATATTCGACGCTATTTTACAAAAGACGGAACAGATCCGTATGACATGTTTACATGGGTAAAGCGCGATTCAAAAATTGATAATCCAGTTACGGGAAAGATTGCATTTGAACAAAGAGCAGTTGAATTCCCAGACACCTGGAGTATGAACGCAATTAATATTGTTAGTCAGAAATATTTTTGTGGTACCCCTGGTACTAAAGACAGAGAAGCTAGTATAAAGACCCTCATTAATCGTGTTGCGGACACTATTACCCGCCACGGAGAACAGGAAGATTACTTTGTAAGCTCTGAACAGGCCCGAGTTTTTAATGCAGAGCTGAAATATATACTTGCATCTCAGCGAGCAGCATTCAATTCACCTGTTTGGTTTAATATTGGCGCCGCTTCACGTGCACAGCAAGCCAGTGCCTGCTTTATTTTGGCAGTAGAAGACACTATGCCTTCAATTCTTAACTGGTACAAAGAAGAAGGTATGATTTTTAAGGGTGGCTCAGGCTCGGGACTTAACATTAGTACGATTCGTTCTTCGGTAGAAACACTTGGGCAGAGTGGCGGTAAAGCCTCTGGTCCTCTTTCGTTCATGCGCGGTGCAGATAGCTCCGCCGGTGCAATTAAATCTGGCGGTAAGACACGTCGTGCAGCCAAGATGGTAATAATGAATATTGATCACCCCGATGTTGAAGAGTTTATTTGGTGTAAAGCAATTGAAGAGCGCAAAGCACGCGTTCTACAAGAAGCCGGCTTCGACATGAGCCTGGATGGCACAGATATATTCAGCGTTCAGTATCAAAATGCAAATAATTCTGTTCGCGTAACAGATGACTTTATGAAGGCAGTCGAGAATAATGAAGACTGGCAATTGGTAGGTGTTAAAGACAAAAAAGTCTACAAAACAATGAAGGCCCGTGATTTGTGGCGCCAGATTGCTGAGAGTGCGTGGGAATGCGCGGATCCAGGTCTGCAGTTTGATACAACAGCAAATCACTGGCACACAGCACCAAATGCAGGTCGTATAAACGGCTCAAACCCGTGTTCTGAATATATGCACCTTGATAACTCTGCATGTAATTTAGCATCTATCAACTTACTGAAGTACTTAAATGAAGATGGTACGTTTGATGTTGAAGCATTTAAACAAACTGTGGAGGTGGTATTTACGGCGCAGGAAATTCTTGTTGGTTATTCTGAGTACCCAACCGAAGGCATTACAAAAAATGCTCGTGCCTATCGTGAACTTGGAATGGGTTACGCTAACCTCGGTGCGCTCTTGATGGCACAGGGACTTCCGTACGACAGTGACGAAGCTCGTGCTCAGGCTGCAGCAATTACTGCACTCATGACTGGTCATGCATATGCAACCAGCGCGCGCATTGCAAAACAAGTCGGTACATTTGCGGGCTTCAACAAAGACAAAGAAGGTATGCTCAGAGTGCTCTCACAGCACCGTGATGCGGTTAGAGATATCGATGCCAGTCTTGTGGCAGAAGAACTACTTTCAGCAGCTGCAGAGGCTTGGGATGAGGCGGTTGAACTTGGTGAACGTTACGGCGTTCGTAACTCACAGGCGACCGTACTTGCGCCAACTGGGACTATCGGATTCATGATGGATTGTGATACTACTGGTGTAGAGCCAGACTTCTCACTTACTAAGTACAAAAAACTTGTTGGTGGTGGGAATATGGTGATTGTGAACCAGACGGTGCCTCGCGCACTTACAACAATGGGTTACACTCCAGCACAGATTACTGACATTGAAGAATATATTCATGAACGAAGTACCGTTGTCGGTGCTCCTCACCTTAAGAAAGAGGATTACGATACGTTTGCTTGCGCAGTTGGCGAGAACGCAATTCACTACATGGGCCACGTTAAAATGATGGGCGCAGTACAGCCATTCATTTCCGGTGCAATTAGTAAGACAGTTAATATGCCTGAAGAATCTACTGTTGAAGATATTGAAGAACTTCACATGGTTTCTTGGAAGCTAGGCATAAAAGCAGTTGCAATCTACCGTGATGGCTCTAAGGTTGCGCAGCCGCTTTCATCTAAAAAAGATGATGACAAGAAGGATGAAGATCTTGCGGCCCACAGCCCACAAACGGCTGAACATCTGACTGAACAGCTCATTGCAATGCAGTCACACCTTCGTCGTGAGCTCCCACGTAATCGCCGGGCTCGAACCTTCGAGTTCAGGGTCTCCGATAGCAAGGGATTTGTAACAGTTGGTGAGTATGAAGATGGCGCTCCAGGTGAGCTATTCCTCCGGATTGCAAAACAGGGTTCTACGCTTGCTGGAATAATGGATGCATTTGCGATTTCAGTTAGTCATGGGTTGCAGTACGGGGTACCGCTAAAGAGTTATGTAAAGGCGTTCATTAATATGTCATTTGCACCTGCGGGTATCACTGATGATTCAGAGATAAAGACTGCCTCAAGCTTAGTAGATTACATCTTCCGTCGCTTGGCAAAGGCATATCTTAGCCTGGATGATCAACTTGAGCTCGGATTAGTGAGTTTAGACGATCTAGAGGCAGAGGCGCTTACGAATCAGTCGAGTTTACTTGAGGCAGTGTCAGTTGTAGAATCTCAACCAACTGACGTCAGCCAACCAGGTGACTTTGTGACTGTAAAGCCAGAAGTAGTAAAGGTTCGGCCAACAGTTAGCTCTGGTGAGACAGCGCCACTGTGTTATAGCTGTGGCAACCAGACTCAAAGAGCGGGTAGCTGTTATGTTTGTACCTCCTGCGGTACAACATCTGGTTGCTCCTAAAAAGATCCTAGTATATAGTTCTTAGATCTAAGAAAAGACAAGTCGAAAGACTTGTCTTTTCGCTATACCTACCGTCATTCCATGGCTAATGTGGGATCCAGTCTTTATCATCGATGGCGATATTCTATCTCGCTAAGATCTACCATCTAGACCTGGTATACTTAAAACATAATGAAAGCGCTTATACTATACAAACCAATATCTGAGACAGCGACATCTGTAGAGGAGTATGCACAGAGCTTTAAACAGCAAACTGGTCGGTCACTCGAACTTATAGATATTGAGAGTAAAGAGGGAATTGCGCTGCAAGAGCTCCATGATTTAGTACAGTATCCGGTCATTATTGCCATACGAGAGGACGGCACCCTTGTAGAGACGTGGCCAGAGCGAGATAGCTGGCCGACCGTCTCCGAGCTCGGTTTCTACGCCCAGTAACTTGCATTTTAAGGTGTAATTGCTTACTATTAGTATACATCCGTTTGAGTGGCTATCAACCACAAGGAAGAGAAAGAACATCGTGTACAAGTCCTTCGACAAGCTCAGGATAAATAGAATCTCTCGGGTAAGCCCGTAATAGCAGACAAGCAAGTGCTAAAAGAATCACTTCTTTTGGAAGCCAGATGGTACCGTCCTACTTAGGATTCTGGCAGTCAAAAGAAGTGATTTTTATATTTTAGAAAGGAGAGAGATGAAGTTTAAGGCGAACACACGAAGACGGGCACTTGAGTACGAAAAGGATTTAGTACAGAAGTGGAAGAATGAGAAGACATTTGAAAAATCAGTAGAAATGCGTTCAAAAGACGACAGCTATGTTTTTTATGATGGACCTCCGTTTATTTCAGGCTCTCCTCACCACGGCACGCTACTTAGTTCTATCGTAAAAGATGTTATTCCGCGCTACCAAACTATGAAGGGTAAGCATGTTGAGCGTGTATGGGGTTGGGATTGTCATGGCCTACCTGCAGAGCGCTTCACGGAACAAAAACTTGGCATCAATAGCCGCGAAGAAGTACTTGAGTACGGTATTGAAAAATACATTATTGCTTGTAGGGAAAACATGGTACAGACGAGTAGCCTCTGGGAAGATACCGTAGACAGAATTGGGCGATGGGTAGACTTCAAAGGTGCTTACAAGACTATGGATAAAGACTACATGGAGTCTGTTTGGTGGGCATTTAAAACCCTATATGAAAAAGGTAAAATTTACGAAGGCGAAAAAGTATTAATGTATTGTACGCTTGATGCCACGCCGCTTTCAAAAGCAGAAGTTACTATGGATGCTGGAGCCTACCAAGATGTTACTGACCCGAGTGTGTATGTAAAGTTCAAGCTAGCAGGAGAAGACGCGCACGTGCTAGCTTGGACAACCACACCCTGGACGCTACCTGCAAACACCGCAGTTGCAGTTAATAAATCACTTACCTATGTCGAAGTAGAGCTTGCGGGTGAAAAAATAATACTTGCAAAAGATCTCGTCGAAAAAGTTTTAACTGATGAGAGGCATCAACCAGTTGAATACACCGTTCTAAAAACACTAAAAGGTAGTGAGTTGGTTGGAAAATCATACGAACCTCTGTTCGGCGACAGAGGTGAAGGGGCACATAAAATATGGGCAGCTGAGTATGTAACAACTGAAAGTGGTACCGGAATCGTGCACCTTGCGCCAGCGTATGGTGAAGAGGACTTTGAGCTTGCACAAGCAGTCGGTATTCCGGTCGTGCATGTGATCGACGAAAACGGTAATTATACAGAAGGTGATTGGATTGGCCAAAATGTCTGGGAGGTAAATAAACCAATTGCAAAAGAGCTTAAAGAACGCGGTGTTGTCTGGAAGATAGATTATTACCTTCATAGCTACCCACACTGTCATAGATGTGGTACGAGACTTATGTACCGAGCTCATCCTAGTTGGTTTATGGATATTGATTCTCAGCGCGAGACTATGCTGCAGCAAAACGGCAACGTTAATTGGTTCCCGCATCATGTAAAGAATGGTAGATTTGCAAAAACGATTGAACAAGCACCAGACTGGAACCTCTCAAGAGATCGGTTTTGGGCAACTGCTATGCCGGTGTGGAAGGGCGTCGACAGTGACGGCAAGACTCAGATTAAGGTTGTCGGGAGCTATAAAGAACTGAAAGATCTGAGTGGCAAAGAACTCGATGATTACCACCGCCCCTGGGTGGACGATATTACTTTCGAGATAGACGGAGTAGCGTATACGCGAATTGATAAGGTTATGGACAGTTGGTTTGAGGCGGGGAGTATGCCATTTGCACAGTTCCATTATCCGTTTGAAAATAAAGAGAAGTTTGAGGCTAATTTCCCCGGTGACTTTATAGTTGAGTATATCGGTCAGGTACGCGCCTGGTTCTACTACATGCACTCAATGAGTGTTGCGTTGTTTGGTGAAAATTCATTTAAGAACGTTATTGTAACAGGGAATGTCGCCGGTAGTGATGGCCGCAAAATGAGTAAAAGTTACGGTAACTATACTGATCCGAATGAACTGATGGATAGGTTTTCTGCCGATAGCCTGAGATTTCTATTGGTATCAAGCCCGCTTCTTAACGGTGAAGACTTCACGCTGCAAGATAAAGAGGTGGGTGATGTTGCGCGCAAGCTAAGTATGGTCTGGAACATGTACGACTTCTTCACAATGTATGCGGAAGTTGACGATTGGACCAATGAGCAGAATGGCAACGCACTACCAGCCGACCCGTCAGAAGAACTAAAAAATCCACTCGACAGTTGGATAGTGAGCCGCGTTCACCAACTGACAAAAGAGGTTGAACTGCACATGGATGCATACGATATTCCAAATGCGGTGAAGCCGATATTACCGTTTATCGAGGATGCATCGAATTGGTATGTACGCCGATCTCGACGACGCTTCTGGAAGAGCGGTGATGATGAAGACAAAAATAACGCATATAGAACGCTTCATTATGTACTCGTACAACTGAGTTTGGTCCTGGCACCGTTCACACCATTTTTGGCCGAAGAATTATACCAAAAACTAACGGGCGGTGAATCAGTACACCTGCTTGACTGGCCAAAAGTTGGACATGTAAATGAACTTGTTGTTTCTGACATGGAAAAACTTCGTGAATATGTAAACGAGGGCCTCAGTATGCGAGCGCAGAATAAATTAAAAGTTCGTCAACCGCTACAATCAGTTAGTATCCCAGAAGATGGCACAAACTTTAACTTCGATGAAATTCTAAAAGAAGAGTTGAACGTAAAAGAAGTAAGGCTTGGTGAATTTGGGCTAGACTTAGTCCTAACGCATGCGCTTAAACGTGAAGGTCTCATGCGTGAAGTGATTCGTTTTGTTCAAAACGCAAGAAAAGACGCCGGTTTGAATGTAGACGATAGAATAAAGCTCTCACTTAAAACCGACAGTGTAGACTTACGCAGAGCAATTGAAGAACATACCGAGACGATTAAATCTGAAACACTTGCTACAGATTTGCTCGACGCTACATACAAATATGTAACAAGCGTAAAAATTGAAGGTGAAGAACTCGCTATTTCGTTAGAAAACTAGTTAACGTAGACTAATTACAGTAATCGGAGAACCATCAGTGTTACCAGGCCTGGCCCCACATCACACAAGGCAAAGTTTTTGCAGCGGAAGTAGGCTCTACATTGAGAATGTTATTAGTTCGCCTGACGATTTTTTGCAGCACCCCGACACTGGATTGTGGCTACTTCCAGAATCTGTTGCTGAGCGCGACAGGTCTGCTGGTGAAAAAAAATTAGGTGAGCTTGCATTGGTTCAAAAACACAAACAAATGAAAGATTGGCGTGAATCTACTAGGGCGTCTAGAATACTTGCAAACACAGCCATTACCGAAATAGGATGTATGGTTGGTGGCGCTGATTCCGAACCAGAGACTAACGACCCAGCTCAGCTGGCAATATACTTTGCTGATCGGGAATGGGTTCCAGTTTTAGATGAACCAACCGATCTCCCGCATTTAAATATCTGTGGCACAGAAGGCTGCTATAATACCCGTCATTATAATTTGGATTTCGGCAGAGATAGATCGACCGAACTTAACCCTAACTGGTTTAGTGTTTCTGATGATGGCGGGGTAGAAACAATCTGGGGTGATCAACTTGCTTCTGTCGAAGAATCGCTACTATTATTTACTAAATTTCAACGCAAGCACTATCCATTTATACCTTATAGCGAATCAGTATTAACCGCGGCAGGTGTTGCATATGTAGGATTTCACCCTCTGACAGGATGCTGGGAATCATGGAGCTATAACCGTAAGCCAGAGGGCTCAAAAGGGGGAAGATTTGAAGGGTATGGAAACTTGTATGTCCGTTTTCGTGCCGCTGGGGTAGATCATGAAACCGGAGAGATTACTAATGAAAAACGCAGGGGTAACTGGTTGGCACATAGAACTATGTGGTGGATACTTGGTAACGATTTTGTCTCGGGTACAGTCTTAAATCACAGATGTAACTATAAACGGTGTTGCAATCCTTTGCACCTCGAGCAAGTTACCGATAGTTTTAATGTAAGACACGGACTCGTGGCTCAGGAGGCTATAAAAGCATTGCCCGACCAACAAATTGGCAGCTTCCTGAGTGCACGAGAATATGCAGAACAGTATGAAAAAGTCAGAATTTTGTATAATAATATTGCGTAATTTCAATGATAAAACTTTCATACCAGTCTGGACATAGTATATGTTTAAGCCTATACTTAAACATATGAAAACAGTGACAGATGAAGATTTTTCTAAATTGATCGGTGAAGCACTTGACCAACTTCCTGAAAAATACACCTCAAAACTGAGTAACGTCGTTATTACCTATGATGACCAGCCGTCAGATGAGCAGCGGAAGCGGTTGAAGTTACACTGCAACCAAAGTTTGTTTGGCCTATATGAGGGTATACCACTTACTAGAAGGGGAAACGGATTTTCCGGACAGCTACCAGATAAGATTACTCTATTCAAACTTCCGTTACTGTTCAATTCAACAGATGAAGATGACTTTAAAAAACAAATAAAACATACCCTATGGCACGAAATAGCCCACTATTTTGGACTTGACCACGACAGAATTCACGAACTAGAAAATAAGCGTGCTTTACAGGAGTGATTGTATCTGGTAGACTGATGTTTGATTGTTTTTAATAAATGTCCAAATGTAAATGGATCTAAGGAATAGATAAGAAGAATGAAAAAGGCTGTAATTGTATCTGGTGGTCACCAATATATCGTGACCGAAAATGAAAAGTTCAACGTTGAGCTTGTTGGTGATAAAAAAACACTTAAATTTGACGCACTTATGGTAATTGATGGTGATAAAGTCCAGGTCGGGCAACCCCTTGTAGAAGGCGCTGTTGTTGAAGCTAAAGTACTCGAAGAGTCTGTTAAGGGTGATAAAGTTACCGCTATCCGTTACAAAGCGAAGAAGCGAGTGAATAAAGTTCGTGGTCATCGTCAGCAACACAGTGTTATTCAAATTACTAAAATTAGCTAAAAATAATTTGTAATTACAAAAAAATGAGTCGCTTGGCTCATTTTTTGTTTGGCTAGATGATGAACCCTGAAACCTGTATACTGTAGGTAACGTTTTAGGAGGAAAATAAAACACGTGGCCCAGGTGATTGCAGTAACAAACCAAAAAGGGGGGGTTGGCAAAACAACGACTACTATTAACGTTGCCTACAATATCGCCAAAGCCGGTAAAAAGGTGCTACTTGTTGATCTTGACCCACAGGGAAACGCCTCGAGCGGTCTGGATATTAGTAAAAATAGCGCGACGACTCGTGATGTTCTCGTTGGTAAATCTACGCTTGCGAACGCTGCAAAAGAATCTGTGTATAAAAATCTTTTCGTACTGCCAACAGATGCTGAACTGGCAACACTAGAAACCGAGATTGCAACGGCAAAAAATAGGGCACTACGCCTTAAAGAAGTTCTCAGTGATACTGACTACGATGTTGTACTTATTGATTGCCCCCCAAGCCTTGGTCTTCTTACGGTAAATGCGCTTACCGCAGCAAACTCAGTTATAGTGCCAGTTCAGACAGAATATTATGCGCTCGAGGGCCTCGGCCAACTACTTGAAACTATGAAGCTTGTAAGGCAGGCGCTGAATCCGCGCCTTGCAATACTCGGCGTTGTTATGACCATGCATAACGCCAGGACAACGCTTTCAGCTCAAGTTGAAGAGCAGCTGAGGGCTAACTTTAAGGAACGGTTGTTTGAAACAGTAGTTCCGCGTAATATTAGGGTAGCAGAGGCGCCAAGCCACGGTAAGCCGGTAGGGGAATATGACAAGTGGAGTAAGGGTGCACGGGCTTACAAAGCTTTAACTAAAGAAATTATGGAGAGACTATCGTGAATAAGGGACTCGGCAAAGATTTTTCTTCATTAATTCCAGATGACATGCTTTCAGAAGCGCTTGCAGTCGGGTCTTCTCAAGATATGGTTGAGCAGATTGCACTAACACGGCTAGTGCCAGACCCACAGCAGCCAAGAAAGCACTTTGATGAAGCGTCACTTAGCGAACTTGCAGCATCAATAACAGAACACGGGATAGTGCAGCCACTTATTGTTGCCAAAAACGGCAGTCAGTACATTATTATTGCTGGTGAAAGACGATATCGTGCAGCTCAGCTTGCTGGCCTCTCTGAGGCTCCGGTAATAGTTCGTTCATTCGGCGAACAAGAGAAGCTTGAAATTGCACTTATAGAAAATATACAACGCCAAGATCTTACAATTTTAGATCTTGCAGCTGCATATTTAAAGCTACATGATCAGTTCGGTTTAACGTACGATGAAGTTGCTAAGAAAGTGGGTAAGAGTTCCCCGGCAGTACACAACATTATTCGCCTTCTTAAGCTTCCATTACCAGCAAAACAAGCTCTTCACGAAGGTAAAATTGTTGAGGGTCACGCAAGGCAGATAGTAGCACTTAAGGATGAAGCAACGCAGCTTGAGCTCCTCAGGCTTATAATTACCAACAAATGGACCGTACGTCAGGCGGAACAATTTGTTGTTGGCTACAAGCAAACCGAATTGTCTAAAACTGCAGAAAAAATTGATCGTACAAAAACCGAAACACCCGAAACAAAGCAACTTTCTCAGCGCTTAAAAACGCCAGTTATCGTTAAGCATATGGCTAAGGGCGGACAGCTGGTGATTAAATTTAAGAGTGACGAACACCTTAAGAGTATTGTCGATAGTCTAATAGTCTGATGTTGCTGCATCGATATAAATCGAAAGAGATACTATTTAAGTAGAGCGAAGAAGAAGCCCAGTAAGTAGTCTTACGAGCTAGTTCTTAAAAAAATTTAGCTTCGCTGAGTGGCCAAATTCTTACTAGCAGAGAGCCTATGATATTTTCTTCAGGAACAGTTCCGAGTTCATTTCTTGAATCAAGAGAGTTACTGCCTTCGCGATTGTCGCCACTTACAAATATATGATTTGCAGGGACTTTAACATCAGCCCTACCACTTGTTGGTGGTAGATTTGCACCATATGGAGCATCGTCAGGGTTGAAACCCTGGGGATTTTCTTTGTTGTATACCGTAATTGAGCCGTTCGAAACAACAACTCGATCTCCCGGTAGTCCAATAACCCGCTTTATCAGTTGAATCTCTGGATCAATAGGGCTTTGAAACACAATAATTTCACCTCTTTCAGGCTGATAATCTTTCTGCGTTGCCTTGGCGGCAGTTTTGCCGAATTTGGATATTATGAGTCTATCATTCGTATTAAGCGTTGAGTACATACTTTGCCCGAACACACGGTAGCTTTGTAAAAAGAATATGTTAATAATCTGCACGAGTACAAGCGCAATTACTATAGTTACAAACAGTGAAAGTATGCCACCCTCTTTTTTTTGTGCAGGTTCGGGATTACTTACATCCGACACAGTGGGGTCTATGTTCATAATGGGATCGCCTTCTGTAGGCAAAGAGCCGTCAGTTACCACTGGTGTAACCTGATCCGTAGAGGTGTCTTGTATTTTGCTTTCTTGATCCATGTCGATGCCAAGTATAACAGCCTGTTCAATAAAAAACACGGTCTTTACCGCTTTTGGTAAACCAGTTATACTGGTACAAAGTAATATGCAATCAAAAAAGCGAGTACCAAAGAATGCGAGTATGGACGGTTTTGTCCGTCGAAGGCCACAGTCTCAGGATTCCCAGAGACCTGACTTGTCGCAGTCACGAAAAAAATCCGAAGGATTCACTCGTCGGACTGCTGCAGACCAAAAAATAGCCTTTGCTGATGAGGCTTGGTCAGACGATAACACACTTACGCTTGGCCTAGAGGCATCCGACCAACAGCCTCAGAAAAAGGCTCACTGGTGGCAGTTTAAAAAGAAGCGAGCCGAAAGAGCTACAAAACAAACGTCACCGACAAAGAGGAAGCTAAAAAGAGCTCTTCTAGTTGTACTGCTCGTGCTCTTACTTGTTGGTGGATTTCTTGGATGGAAGTTCCTGAATACTTCATCAAAAGTTTTTGACGGTAATGTTCTTGGCTTTTTAAACACCACAAAACTTAAAGGTGAAGAAGAGGGCAGGGTCAATATAATTTTAGCAGGTACTTCTGAGGACGACCCCGACCATGGCGGCGCCGCCTTAACAGATTCAATTATGCTTGTAAGTGTTGATACTAAAAATAACACCGCGTTCACAACGAGTATACCGCGTGATTTATGGGTCAAGTATGGTGAACAATGCGCTGCTGGTTATGAAGGTAAGATAAATAATGCATATCAGTGTGGTGAAAGTGTTGAGTTTAGCGAACCAGGATACCCCAAAGGCGGAATGGGTCTGCTTTCTAAAATTGTTTCTACGAACTTTGGCATCCCAATTCACTACTACGGAAAGCTAAACTACACTGCATTTAAAGATGCGGTTGATGCAGTTGGTGGTATAACAATTACTGTTGATAGTGATGACCCAAGAGGTATATATGACCCGAACATTCAGCCCAAAGATGGTGGACCTGTTCGCCTTAAGAACGGTAGTCAGAAACTTGATGGGCTGTCTGCACTCGCGCTTGCACGTTCACGAAACGTTAAGGGTGGCTACGGCATGAGTCGTGGTGATTTTGACAGAACAACGTACCAAAGGGCGATGTTACTTGCACTCAAAGACAAAGCGCTGAGCGCAGGCGTACTTTCAAACCCAAGTAAAATCGGTGGATTACTTGATGCTGCGGGTGACAACGTTTCAACAAACTTTAATACTAGTGAGCTCCGTCGTTTGTACGACCTTTCGAAGCTGGTAGAAAATAAGAATATAGAATCTATTGACCTCGCAGACCCGGAAACAAACCTACTTAAAACCGGTATGTACAATGGTCAGAGTATCGTTATGCCAACTGCAGGAATCAACAACTTTACGCAGTTGAAATCGTATATTAAAAAACTCACAAGTACCGATCCACTTGTTAAGGAAGGGGCTACGGCAGTTATATTAAATGGTAGTGGTACAACAGGCCTAGCACAGAAATATGCTGATACTCTTTCAGAAAAAGGGATCACAGTCTTGGTTACTTCAAATGCAAGTACGGAGCGCACCAGTAACGTCGTGGTTGATCTTTCGGGCGGCACAAAGCCCGGCACAAAGGCCTTCTTAGAGAAGAATCTTTCTACGACCGCTACGACTGACAAAAAGATGAATCCAGAAGCATTAAGGTATACCGCAGACTTTGTAATCATCCTGGGAAAGCCTAAGCCCAGTACTACCCAGTAAGTAGTTGAAAGTGGTATACTAGTACACATATGTTACAGGCGAAAAAGACCTTTTGGGGCAAGAGACCCGGTTTAGATTCTGGTGATCTACTACACATCGGGGTTAATTTAGGCTTTAGTATAGTACTTGGTGCAATGGTGCTTTTTTGGCAGCTGACACCGCTTGCAATTGCTTTGGTTATTCTGAGTAAGTGGCGCACCTTCGCAGTACAACCACGATTCTGGATTCCGAATATTAAGGCAAATTTAGTAGATGTAATTGTTGGGGTGAGCTGTGTTGGATTAATGCATCAATCACAAGAATCAATGGCCGCCTACCTATGGGTTGCGGTATACGCCGTGTGGCTACTCTTCATAAAGCCTCGGAGTTCTGATTTTTGGGTGAGCACACAGGCATTATGGGCACAAACACTCGGACTCATAATGATTTTTGGCTCAACAGACTTAGTGACGCATGCAGTCGTCGTTTGTTTACTTGCATGGGTTATATCTTGGTCCGCAGCACGACATTACTTTAGTAATTATGACGAGCCGCATTACCGAGCACTTAGTCTTTTATGGGGATTCCTGATTATGCAAGTTGTATGGTACGCACTCCATTGGCTACAGTACTACTTTATTGGTGGTCTAATGATTGCTGCCGCAGCGCTATTTGTCACGGTCATATCAGCTACAGTAGGTAGTATGTATCATGCACACAAAAATGACGCCGTCACACGGAACTTAATTATAGAAAATGTATTACTAAGTACTATCGTGTTGCTAGCGCTCGTCGTAACTTCTGGGTGGAAGCCAATACTTTAATCAATAAAAACGGGGGGGTATTGATGGAATCTAAAAATATGCAGTCTAGTTCGGGGCCCAACATGGCAGGTACTCACGCGGCTAAACCAAAGAGGCCGTATACATCTAGACGGAATCTTGCGTTCTTGATTATAACTTTCTGTATTGTTTGTATTGCAGGTGCATTGATGAGTCTAGGCTTTATAATTGCGCTTAAAGTTAGACCACAAGCAACTATAGAGCAGCAGCGACAGGTGATTGCATCTGAGGGTGAGGTTATTGCCGATATCGCGCAGCAGGTGAGCCCGAGTGTGGTATCCATAGTTACTGAACAGCAGCGTGTGGTGAACTCATACTACGGTGATAAAGCTATAACGGGGCAGGCCGCGGGCACTGGTTTAATTGTAGATACATCAGGGCTCATTCTTACGAACAAGCACGTTGTACCTGAGGGTACGAGTTCCGTCAAAATAGTAATGTCAGACGGAACTGTGTATAGCGATGTCACAATTGTTGGGCGTGATCCGCTTAATGATATTGCAGTTTTGCAAGTTAAGGATCCAAAGAACTTTAAGTCAGCAGTACTCGGTGATTCAGATATAGTCCGAACAGGACAGAAGGTGATAGCAATCGGCAATGCGCTAGGGCAGTTCCAGAATACGGTAACCTCAGGCATAATCTCTGGCGTTGGGCGACCAGTTGAAGCGGGTAGTGAAGATGGCAGTGGAAGTGAACAACTGACAAATCTATTCCAAACGGATGCGGCTATAAACTCAGGTAATTCTGGAGGGCCACTGCTTAATTATGACGGTGAAGTTATTGGCATAAACACGGCAATTGCAGCTGATGCTCAGAATATAGGTTTTTCAATTCCAATTAACGAAGCAAAGGGTGCGGTGACGAGTGTTCAGAAGACAGGCAAGCTTACTCGGCCATTACTGGGAGTAAAATTTATGATGATTACTCCTGAACTTGTGGGCGAAAAAGGTCTGAATGTGAGTAAGGGTGCATATATTAGTACCGATTCTGGTTCAGTCGTTGTGGCAGGCCCAGCAGATAAAGCAGGCGTACGCCCAGGTGACATAATCACAAAGATAAATGGCCTTGCCCTTGATCAGCGGCGGCCGCTTGATAGCGTTATTTCTAGATATGCACCAGGTGACACAGTCATACTTACGGTTGTACGGGATGGCAAAGATGTTACATTAAAAGCGACGCTCGCTGAAGCTGCTCAAACTAACTAAGTACGAACTGTTGAACCAAAGTAGCAGTATTTTTAAGTATATATCCTGCTTGCAGTGCATAGTCCTGCATGGCTACATGTTGCTCTTTCAGGCTCTCAGTTATAACTGATTGGGGTTTAGGCTCAGCTTCGGCTAACTGCAGCCAGAAGCGCTGGTAATGGCTCATTCCGTCGTCACCAGAGAAGAGTGCTCCTTCTGGTTCATATGTGATCTCTGGGCTCGTAATAAGGTTAGTGGGTACGTAGGGGAGATTCGTTATAAGAATGGAAGTTGGAAGTTGGAAGCTGGAAGCTGGAATAGTTTCGAGCAAATTTGAGTTTATAAATTCTATGTTTGCACCATACGTCTGAGCATTTCTTTTTGCAACTTGCAGTGCGCTTTCTGATATGTCGGTCGCAATAACGGTTAGGCTGGGTATCTCTAGTTTTGCAGTTATCGCTAATATTCCTGAGCCAGTACCGATATCAATAACAGTGGTACTACCGGGGTCTTTTGTCGCAGATTTAAGGAGAGAAATAATATCTTCAGATTCAGGGCGGGGGATTAGTACATTGGTATCCACGTAGAAACTCCGTCCGTAGAATTCCTGAGTGTTTCTTATGTATGCAAGGGGGACTCTCTGTGATCTTTGGGTAACTTTAGTACTCAGTATGAGTTGATCGGACTCTGCTATTTCACTATCTCCGTGGGCTAAAATCCATTCCCTCGATTTATCTATTTGATCTGATAGCAGTAATATACAATCAAGCCTTGCTGATTCGATTCCTGATTTCTTTAGCAGGGCAGTACTAGATGTGAGCCACTGATTATAGTTCACGCTGTCGTAGAACCTCGTAGGCTAGTATCGCTGCTGCATTACTGACATTCAGTGAGTCATTTTCACCGCGCATCGGAATTGTAATTGGTTGTGCGTGTGTCTTCCAGAAGTCACTGAGGCCTTCATGTTCGGTGCCTAGAATAAGTGCAGTTGGAGTCGTGAAGTCTACTTTGCTATATTCAGCCGCATCATCTGCCAGAAGGGCGCCATATGGCGTAATTTCGTGTTTTTGGAGAAAGTCCAAAAGATCTTCTGAACTGGTCACTACAACCTGCGATGTGAATAACGTACCAACACTCGATCTGATAACGTTAGGATTAAATATATCTGTTTTTTGGTCACAGACAATTACTGCATCTACGCCCGCGCCATCGGCTGTTCGTATAATTGCCCCAAGGTTGCCTGGTTTCTCTACGGATTCAACCACTAAATAGAACGGATTATCATCAAAGGTGAGATCGTCCAGTGTTTTTTGCTTAGCCTGAAACACAGCAATCAGGCCATTACTAGATTCGCGGTAGGCAATTTTTTCATAACAATCTTTTGTGACGTTATATATCTCTATATCTTCGAATATGGGGGTATCACCGGCATATATTTCCGGGCAGACAAACAAAGAATGAAGTAAGTATCCGCCATCAACAGCAAAGCCGATTTCTTTAACGCCCTCAACTAAAAATACACTCTCGTCACGCCGAGTACTATTTTTATGTAAACTTTTTACCCACTTAATTTTTGGGTTGCTGGGGCTGGTAATTACAGGAATCATTATTGTTCTCTTGCCAGCTGTGATTCGTACGACTGTAGGTTTGTTATGAGGTCGTCGATGTCACCATTCATAGCCTGGGGTATGTTACTGCGTGAGTAGCCAATACGGTGGTCGGTAATTCGGTCTTGCGGGAAGTTGTAGGTTCTAATTTTTTCTGATCTGTCACCTGAGCCGATGAGGCTTTTACGCTGGGCAGAAAGTTTAGCATTTTCATCATCAATTTGTTTCTGGAGCAAACGCGAACGGAGCACACTCATAGCTTTTAGTTTGTTTTTAATTTGAGATTTTTCATCTTGATTTGTCACCACAATACCAGAAGGGAGGTGCGTAATTCTCACGGCTGAGTCTGTGGTGTTCACACTCTGTCCACCGTGGCCGGAGGCTCGGTAAGTGTCCACTTTAAGATCAACTTCTTTTATATCTATATCAGTCTCTTCCGCTTCGGGCATAACTGCGACTGTTACAGTAGATGTATGAATTCTACCCTGGCTTTCAGTCGCAGGAACACGCTGGACACGGTGGACGCCACCTTCAAACTTTAGTTGTTTGTAGACATCTTCGCCTTTAACTAATAGAATCGCTTCTTTATAGCCACCAGAATCATTAGCATTTTCTGAAAGGAGCTCCGTTTTCAGGCCGTGGGTTTCGCAGTAGCGGAGGTACATACGGAGTAGTTCAGCTGCAAATAAGCCGGCTTCATCACCACCGGCACCAGCGCGAATTTCAATAACCGCGTTTTTGTGGTCGTTCGGGTCCTTGGGTGTTAGTAACTCAGTAAGTTCATCTTCAACTGTAGCTATCTTAGCTTCAAGTTCGGGAATTTCAAGTTTTGCGAGCGCAGACATTTCGGCATCATTTTCACGTAGGAGCTCGTTTGCTTCAATAAGCTGAGTGGTGAGCGACTCTTTTGTATCGAGGGCAGTAATGATGACCTCTAGTTCGGCATGTCTACGATTCTTCTCACCAATTTTTGGATCAGAAAAAGCATCCGGCGCACTGAGTGCTTTGGTAAGCTCGTTCAGCTCGTTTCTTAATTTTTCTCCTGCATTCATAACTGTAACAGTATACAGTTATTATAGCTCTCCATCTAGTCATAACAAATAATATGTTGACAAAATAGTAAAGATAGTGTAATATAAAAATTGTTTAAGGTTAAAAAACAAATAAAATGAATACTCCAAATATAATAGAAAAAATCAGTTCGCCCCAAGAAGCCAAGCATAGCAGAGTTGTCGATCTTGCCGATGGTCTACAAGATGAAGAGCGTGCAACAGCAGGCGCTGGTATTGCGGCAACAACAGGTACGGTTGATCGTGATCCATGGGATAAAGCAGACGCACTTCTACTTACTCGTGAGGAGATGGATTTTATTGATAGATTTACAAATGAAACGCGCATGGACCGGTTAAAGAGAAGTCGGTATGATGGGCATCATTCACTTGAGGTTGTTGGGAATGAGCATGAAGCAGTATTTGCAAATTTTGGTTTCAGTATTGCTGCATCTGAAGAAATTATGCATGCCTGGGGGACTATTTCACCAGCGGTATGCTCAAAGGAAGAGCGGGAGGAGTATTTTACAGAGTGTCTCCGTACATTGAAGGAGTTGCGAGAGATCGATCCAAGCTATCCCCAAAAGGCATATCGTATTTTTGGTATTCGCCATTTCGGACGCTATCCCGCAAGTGTTTTGGCTAGGCAGATCGAACTTATCCGCTCCGGGAAATCAGACAAGCCACTCATAATGGTCGCTGAATCAACAAGTGACTATAATAACTCGGGTTATACCGAAGGCTATAGACCAACTGATATTTACGAATCTATGGTGCAGAACGGTGATTTCAACGTGGTGTATACAGAAGTTGATAGTGTGCACGAACTTGTTGCACAAACCCTGTATGTGACCGATAGGCTAGCTAAACCAGCCTCAGCGCTTTTCATAACCGGCCACGGTAGTAAAAAATCATTAGAGCTTGGAAATTCACAAGTTCACCGTGATGACACCAAGGAACTACATCAACTTAAAGGGTTGTCTGATAGTGGCGCACTAACACCTGGTGCAGAACTTGTTCTAGTCTCATGTAATGTTGGAGCTCGTGGTGGACTTGCTGAAACACTTTCTACATACACACAGCGGCATGTTGTAGCATCACCTAAGTCGATATTGCTTAATCCTATGAAACGTTTACAGAAGGGTATATATAAACTTAGCTATAGTACACAGCACGGTATTCTCCGATTGTTCAAAGAATACGATTTTGGGGGCATACGGTATGGCTCAAGCGGTAAGGCTTATAGTAGAGCTCATCGAACCTCGCAGGCACTCAGGCTTCACGACTAATTATCTCCTAATCAGGTAACTAAAAACACCGCCTGAATGATAGGCGGCGTTTTTTTAAGAAGCAAGATTACTTTTCGGTCGGTGTTTCTTCTGGGGTAGATTCTACATCTGTAGGCTCAGAAACAACTTCTTCAACCTTCGCTTTTTTAGCGGCAGATTTTTTAGTAGTTTTTGCTACTGCGGCGATTTTAGCTTCTTTAGCTTTTGCTGCTGCTTCGGCACGAGCCTTGAACTTATCTACACGGCCTTCAATGTCTATAATTTTTTCTTCACCAGTGAAGAATGGGTGAGACTGGCTAGAAATGTGAATTTTAACGAGTGGGTATTCGTTACCGTCTTCCCATTTGATGGTTTCTTGAGTTTGAGTAGTAGAGCGTGTTAAAAACGCAAAACCGTTAGAGGTGTCTTGGAAGACAACTGGGCGATAGTCTGTAGGGTGCAGATCTTTCTTCATGAGTGAGCTCCTGGCCATTAGAGTTGAGCGGTTAGCAGTGGCCGGCTGCAGTCGCGTATGTTTATAACTTGGCTATTATATCTGTTATTGCCATAAAATACAAGACGTAGAATGCTAGCAGTATTTGCTATACTTACGCATGAAAGAATTACTATATGCCACGCAAAAAATCAGCACAGTCAACTGAAGAAGAACGAATGAGTACTCGTGAGTATGCCGTCTCGATTTGGCGTGTTATTACAATTTCTTTTTCAATTTCTAAAATGGCCGTGGTCTTTAAGGTTATAAGTGCCGTACTTAATTCTGTGCTTCCACTGGTAACAGCGTTTTTTGCAGCACAAACAACCACTGAAATAGCCGCAGCGTTTGGTGGTGATCAGGCAGCGAAGACGAGAGCAATTTGGTACGTTGTTGCGACCGCACTACTCGGCCTGATTACTGCGGTGCAGAGTTCGCTTGGCAACTATATAGATCAGATTGTACGGTACCGTGTTGAATCGAAGGTTTCAGACATGCTGTATGAACGTTTTGCACTGCTGGATTTTTGGCGTTACGATGATAAAGAGACGGCAGATTTGTATGAAAAGGCTCAAGACTTCTCGCGGTTCTTTGCGTATGTATTTGATAGGGTCGCACAGTTGTTTCAGTCATTGTTTGGTGTTGCAGCCGCTGTTATAGGGCTCGGTTTGATTACGCCGTGGCTTTCAGTTGCGTTATTGGTGGCGATTCTTCCTGGTATGTATACACAGTACCGACTTTCACGATTTCAGATTAAGCACTGGAGAAATACGGTAGTCGAACGCCGTAAGCAGAGCTACATAGAATACAACATGATTCAACCAAAAATAATCGCTGAGTTACGTCTGTATGGGCTAGTTAAAAACTTTCTTGCTATGCGCGTAAAGTTTAGAAACACAGATCAGGGCGGCAGATTAGAATCCGAACGGGGCTTTATTAAATGGCGCATCGCAAGCGACGTACTAGAAACAATAGTTCAACTCGGTAGTTTGGTCTGGGCAGTGTTACAAATAGCTGCCCAAAACTTCCCGATAGGCCAGTTTATATATATTCAACAGCTCGTTAGTAGGGCGCTAGGCTCTGCTGCTCAGTTTGTAACTGAATTTGGGGCTGCGGACGAAGATCTCTCTAAGTTGAAGGATTATAACGACTTCATGAAGCTGCCAACTACACAGGCCAGCGGCAGAAAAATCACAAAACCGATTGAAACAATCGAACTTAAGAATGTTAGCTTTACATACCCAACTTCTAAAAAAGAAACCATTAAAAATATATCTATAAAAATCACTAGAGGCTCACATATCGCTATTGTTGGTGAAAATGGGGCCGGGAAGTCAACACTGATAAAGCTACTTCTCGGCTTTTACGAAGTAAGCTCGGGAGAAATATTATTAGACGGTGTACCAATTGCCGACTACGATATTACGTCGTGGCATACGCAGGTGAGCGTTCTGCTGCAATCCTTCAGTTCGTTCCAATTTGCTACAATCGGCGATAACGTTACCTTCGGAGATGCCGAGGTTCAGCCAACTAAAAGCCGTATAAATAGAGCACTTGAGGCCGCCGAGGCGCGTGAGATGGTTGAAGAACTTCCCAGGGGTCTCGATAGCCCGGCCGCAACCTGGTTTGAGGAAGATGGAGGGGTGGAGCTTTCTGGTGGACAGTGGCAACGTATTGGCTTGGCCCGCAACTTTTATCGCCAAGCACCGATAATCATACTAGATGAACCGACTTCAGCCATTGATGCGCATGCAGAAGCTAATATATTTGACAGACTGTTTGATGCTAATAATAAACAGACAGTAATAACTATTAGTCATAGGCTCACTACTATTGAAAACGCCGATCGAATTTATGTGCTCAGCAAGGGTGAGCTTGTCCAGGTAGGGACACACAAAGAACTTGTTTTACAAAAAGACGGTCAGTATGTGCACATGTTCCGACGCCAACTCAAAAAGGCTTAGAAGTATACGACTTGCACTTGAAGGCCACATCTGTTAAAATTGCTGAGTAACTAATTAAGCAGCGGGAGAGAAAATCCTTCTGGTTGTGATCTACCTTTAGATCCTGCTGGTCGCTCATCCGTGAAGAACGAAAGGATTTATTATTATGGCAGTATCTGTCGATATAAAAAAACTATTAGAAAGCGGTGCTCACTTTGGACACGCTACCAGTAGGTGGCACCCTAAAATGGCACCGTACCTACACAGCAAGCGTGCAGGTAACCATGTTATTGATCTTACAAAAACAGTTGAGGCTGTTGAGCAGGTTTTACCACTCATCACTAAAACTGTCGCAAGCGGTAAGAAGGTACTACTTGTTGGTACGAAGCGCCAGGCACAGGCAATTGTGCAGCAGGCAGCTGAAGACACCGGCATGCCATTCGTCGTTAATCGTTGGGTTGGTGGAATGCTAACTAACACAACTACAATGAATGGCCGTATTAAGCACCTTCAAGATCTTGAAAACAAGATGGCAAGTGGTGAACTTGCAAATCGTTACAACAAGCTAGAGGTACAACGGTTCCAAGAAGAAATCGATGAAATGAACCATCTGTATGGTGGTATTAAAGATCTTCAGGGTAACCCGGGTCTTGTTTACGTAACTGACGTTGTTACGGATCACCTTGCAGTAAAAGAAGCAAAGCGGCTCTGCGTACCAGTTATTGGCGTTGTCGACAGTAATTCAGATCCAAGTGTTATTGATTACCCGATTCCTGCAAACGATGATGCGCTTAAGGCAATTCAATTACTACTTGAATACGTAGTTGCAGCAATTAACGAAGGCAAAGCATCTCAGAAACAAGTTTCTGAAAAGTAACAGTGTAGTTATTCGTCATTCTGAACTTGATTCAGACTCTAATAGATTAAAGATCCGCCAACTTGCGGATGAGACATTACATAAGAAAGGAAATATATGGCAGTTACCATTGATGAAATTAAAAGGTTGAAGACACTTACCGGCATCGGTTTAACAGATGCAAAGGCAGCACTTGTTGATGCAGATGGTGATTTTGACAAAGCCCTCGAGGCACTTCGCAAAAAGGGTCTTACCAAGGCGGAGAAGAAGGGTGAGCGTGAGGCTCGTCAAGGAATTGTAGATTCATACGTACACAGTAGCCGTATTGGCGTTATCGTAGAAGTTAACTGTGAGACTGATTTTGTCGCACGTACTGATGGTTTTAAAGATTTTGTACACGATGTTGCAATGCACATCGCTGCTTCTGCACCAGAATACGTTTCAGTAGAGAATGTACCTGCCGACGAGCGAGACAAGAAGGCCGCTGAATTTAAAGAAAAAGTCATTGCTGACGGTAAGCCAGAAAATATGGTAGATAACATCACCGAAGGCATGCTTAAAAAATACTTTGCAGAAAAATGTCTCCTTGATCAGCCATACATCAAGAACCCTGACCAAACTGTCGACCAATTCCTCAAAGAGAACATAGCAAAGTTTGGTGAAAATACTATTATCCGTCAGTTTAAACGAATCGAACTTGGCGAAGTAAACTAAAACGGTTATACCTAACTGTAAATAACTGTGCCCACAGCTATCTTCTGATGCGAAATAGTCACGTATCTTGTATAATTGAGTTAGAAATAAGGAGACGTATGGATTTAAGTAGCTATCGGTTAAAAATGAATGCAGCGGTTGATCACTTGGAAGACGAACTTAAAAAGGTTCGGACAGGCCGGGCGCACCCAAGTATTATTGAAAGTTTGATGGTTGAGGTGTATGGGCAAATGACACCACTTAATCAGGTTTCAAACATTAGTGCACCAGAGCCACAACTACTCCAAATAACTCCATTCGACCCTACAAATCTACAGGCAATTGCAGCGGCAATTAGAAACGACCAATCTATGGGCCTTAACCCAACAGACGATGGTCGGGTTGTGCGCGTCCCTATGCCACCACTCACCGAAGAACGTCGTCGTCAGATTGTAAAATCGCTCGGTGATACCGTTGAAGAAGCACGAGTCACACTCAGAAATATTCGACACGATGCACTTAAAGAAGCAAAGCGTGCCAAAGACGCAAAAGAGATTTCCGAAGATGATGTTAAGCGCGCGGAATCTCAAATAACTGAGATCATTACAGACTGCCAAAACAAAATTGAGGCTGCACAGAAGGCAAAAGAACAAGAAATAATGAAGGTGTAGCCGAAGGCGCACGCTACTGTCATCATCTTATTAAACCAGGTATAATACAGATCAATGCAAAATAACAATGTACACGTAGTTCCAAATCATCTCGGTTTAATTCTAGATGGAAACCGAAGATGGGCGAGAGACCAGGGCCTGCCAACGCTTGAAGGTCACCGCAAAGGGTACGAAAACCTAAAAGACATTGCGAGGTACGCATTCGATAAGGGCGTCAAATATGTGTCTGCCTATATTTTTTCTACTGAAAACTGGGACAGAACAAAAGAAGAAGTAGACTATCTAATGAGTCTTGCAATGACAATCGCTGTTAAAGATTCAAAGAAGCTGATAAAAGAAAATATTAAAATTGTTGTTCTTGGCGTAGATGATAAAGTGCCACCAAAATTGATTGAAGCATGGCGAAGCGCTGAAGCAGACTCGAAAGAAAATACCGGAGGTGTTTTAGCGCTTTGCTTTAACTACGGCGGTACCCGTGAAATTTCAGACGCCATCAAGCGGATGATCGCTGACGGGGTTGAACCAGGCGACGTTGACGACGCTAAAATTAGCAGTTATCTGTATCACCCGGAAGTTCCAGACGTTGATTTTATGATTCGGACAAGTGGTGAGCAGCGCATTAGTAATTTTATGTTGTGGCGCATGAAGTACGCCGAGCTTTATTTTGAACAAAAACACTGGCCGGCCTTCGGTGTAAAAGAATTAGAAGTTGCCTTCGAAGAATTTGCAAACCGTAACCGAAGATTCGGAGGGAACTAATGTTATTAGCACTCGGCTTAGTTCTATTTGTGCTTCTTGTAGTTGTACACGAATACGGGCATCTTATTGCAGCAAAGCGCAATGGCGTAGAGGTAGAAGAATTTGGTATTGGCTTCCCACCGCGAGCAAAGGTACTTACTAAAAACGATGGCACAACCTACACACTGAACTGGCTCCCGCTTGGTGGTTTTGTAAAAATGAAAGGCGAGCATGACGCTGCGACTGAAAAAGGAAGCTTTGGTGCGGCTCGGTTTTATCAGAAATTACTTATTATTGGTGCGGGCGTACTAATGAATTGGCTTACGGCAGTCGTCATATTCACGATTCTTGCATTTGTCGGAATGCCGCAGCTTGTAGAGAACCAATTTACGGTTGCAAGCGACGCACGCGTGACTCAGCAAGAGGTTTTTGCTGGTTTTGTAGAAGAAGGTTCGCCAGCACAGAAGGCTGGACTCGCACAGGGTGACAAAATTGAGAGTATTGCAGGCCAGCAAATCACGAGTAGTCAACAACTTCGAGATACCACTACAAAGTTTGGTGGTAAAGAGGTTGCCGTTACGTACTATCAAGATGATGTGTTGGTGACAAAGACGGTGACGTTACGTAATGACGCCGCGAAGGGTAACTTCGGTGTTGCACCGGCAGAGCGCACACTCGTACGATCTACTTGGTCAGCCTTGATAGTTGGTATAGGCACAACCATTCAGTTCACCGTCGAAACATTTAAGGGTATCGGTGGGGCACTAATGAACCTCTTCACTGGGCAAGGCGCAAAAGCAAGCGCAAGCGTAACTGGGCCCGTTGGCATCATTGTGGTGCTAAGAGATCTTGCAGATCAAGGTTTGGTATTTGTACTGTTCTTAATTGGTGTTATTTCTGTATCGCTTGCAGTTATGAATAGCCTTCCTATACCTGCGCTTGATGGTGGCCGTTTGTTTGTGATGGGGTTATTTCGAATTATGCGCAAACCACTTACTAAAGATATGGAAGAAAAAATCCACGGTACCGGAATGCTCGTACTGCTTGCACTCGCAGCATTAATTACAGTTGTTGACGTACGCCGCTTCTTCTAATTATGAATACTGCACTACAAAAATATATTCGTCACATGGCTACGAATCCGGTCGCAGTATTGTTTGGATCATTTTCGTTACTTATATTTGCACAGCTTATGGGAGCACTTGCCGGTGAAGTCACGGTGAGTGGGGCAAGCGAAACGTCTCAGCTGTTCATTATTATGGGCGTATCGGTAATTACACTTGGTGTGTGTATATCTATACTACTGCAGCTTACGGGTTATAATTGGTGCTCAATCGGGATCAGAAAGCCAAAGCGGGGATGGCTTAAATTGCTAGTCATTTCTGCGGTGGCATATTTAGTACTGAGCTCGGCACTGATTGCGCTTGCTACGATGTTTGTGTCAGGGTTTGATGTGAACCAGGCGCAAGACATTGGAATTTCAGGCGCACAATCTGTAGGGATGATGATTCTTGGCTTCCTTACTCTGGTAGTTCTCACCCCAATTTTTGAAGAAATACTATTTCGGGGGCTGTTATTTAAGGGCTTACGTGCACGGTTACCGTTTTCTATGGCATTACTAGTATCAAGCGGGTTATTTGCAGCGGCACATGGGCAGTGGAACATCGCACTCGACACATTCGCACTCGGTTTAATACTTGGATACCTCACCGAGAAGACGGGGAGTATTATACCTGCAGTAATCCTGCACGCAGCAAAAAATAGTGTCGCCTTCGTAATCCTGTTTGTTTTATAATATTAAAGGTGGTTTAATAGTACTATTATGATTTCGTATATGTATTCAGCATTACCTCTACCGCGACCCATGTAGCAACTGGGGCATCTTCGAAATTAACTTAAATTTAACATCTAACAGACCGGAAGCCTCAGTTGTGTAGTGTGTATACACAAAATTCTGGCTGTTAGAATGGAAATAATATGAATGATCAGAACAAAAATATCTTAGTCGTAAAAGTTGGCACCAATACGTTAATACAAAAAAGCGGAAGCATTGAACAGTTGAACCTAAGCGTATTTAGTTCGATCGCATCTCAGTTACAGACATGTAGCGCGCAGGGTTATGATATTGTGATCGTCTCTTCGGGTGCAATCACTGCAGGTATGGTTACTGTCGGTTCAACCGAGCGTGCTAGGAGTATGGTTGGGCAGCAGAGGCATGCAGGGATTGGCTGGCCTAAAGTTGCCGCAGCCTGGGATTATGCATTTGGCGATAAAGTGGTATTTTCAACACTTTTGACTCGACGTGAACTGGGCGGTGGGCAATCTACTCGGCACGAAGCCCTAGGTGTAATACTGTACGCACTTACGCAGGGTGATATTGTACTCGTAAATGAGAATGATGTAATTACCCACGAGGAAATTGAGTTTGGAGACAATGATACGCTTGCAGCAACACTTGCCGCTGAAATTGCAAAACAAGACGCTAGTAGTAAAGTTACACTGTTGTTACTCACAGATATTAACGGACTTCGCGTAAATAAAGAAGATGAATCGTCGCTTATAAAAATTGTTGATAGAATTGAAGATGTGGCTGCATTCGGTGAAGACTCACGCAGCAATGCCTCAAGGGGTGGCATGATTACCAAAATACGTGCAGCAACCATTGCCCGAGAATCAGGAGTAGAAACGTACATTGCCGATGGCAAAGAACGGAATGTTGTTGCTAGGGCACTTGCGGGTGAGATAGGCACCCATTTTAGGGTACAATAGAGAAAACGGAGAATTCATGAAACTATCACAATTATTTACAAAAACACTTAAAGACGCACCCGCAGATGAGGTTGCTAAAAATGCCCAGTTGTTAATCCGAGCAGGGTTTGTATACAAAGTTATGGCTGGAGTATACGCATATACACCACTCGGCTTTCGGGTGCTCGAGAACATAAAAAAAGTAGTTCGTGAAGAGATGAATGCTATTGGCGGCCAGGAACTCATTATGACTAACTTGCAACCTAAAGAAACATGGCAGAAGACTTCACGTTGGGATGACGAGGTTGTTGATGTTTGGTTCAAGTCAGAACTTAAGGATGGCACTGAGATTGGTTTCGCATGGTCGCATGAAGAGGCAATCATGGAGATGATGACCCAGTTTGTAAAAAGTTACAAAGATCTCCCTTGCAGCGTCTATCAATTTCAAACGAAGCTTCGGAACGAACTACGCGCCAAGAGCGGTATTATGCGTGGCCGAGAATTTGTCATGAAAGACATGTATTCGCTCCATGCAACCGAAGATGACATGAATACATACTACCAAAAGGTTATTGATGCGTATGTTCGTATGTATGAACGACTTGGGATAGGTGACGAAACCTTCTTAACTTTTGCTGCAGGTGGGGCCTTCACGAAGTATAGTCACGAATTTCAAACTATTTGTGACGCCGGTGAAGACATTCTCTATGTCAGTGAAGACAAAAAGACTGCGGTTAATGAAGAGGTCCTTGAGGATGCCACGAAAGAGCTTGGTGTTGCGAGGGAAGGGCTTACGCAAATGAAGAGCGCAGAAGTCGGAAATATTTTTAAGTTTGGTACAGATAAATCTGAACAAATGAATATTAAATACACCGACAATGCAGGTAATCAACAGCCAATCTACCTTGCTTCATACGGGTTCGGTATTACTCGAGTAATGGGCGTAATTGTTGAAAAATTTGCTGATGAAGCAGGTCTAGTCTGGCCAGAAAACATTGCACCTGCAAGAGTTTACTTGGCACGGCTTGGTGATGATGAGGCTGTGGTAACTGCTGCAGATACGCTGTACGCCGAGCTTGAGGCTGCTGGCGTAGAGGTTTTGTATGATGACCGTGATGTACGGCCGGGTCAAAAGTTTGGCGATGCCGATTTAATGGGTATTCCGCATCGTATTGTTGTAAGTGCTAAAACAGTAGCTTCAGACTCTTACGAATATAAGGCTCGACAATCTGATACATCAGATATGATCTCTAAAAAAGAACTGTTTACGCTCCTAGACGTAGCACTATAGGTAGCGCAGGTACGCTACCTATAGCGTACCTGCTTGCGTTTATGCACAAAATGTAGTGAAATTGCCGTTTACAAAGCTATTTGAGGGTGATACAATCTGTGCACGGTGAACATAGGCCCATAGGGTCAAATACGTCAAAGACGTATTTATTTTTTACCATCACGAAGGAATATAGAGGTACTATTATGAAAAAAGAATTTCAACTAACCAAAACAGGCGTTACAGAATTACAGTCAGAACTTGCAGATTTAAAGGCAAAGCTTGTTGATGTTATTGATGCAATTCGAACAGCTCGAGATCAAGGTGATTTAAGCGAAAACGCTGAGTATCATGCTGCTAAAGAAGACCAAGAACGCGTCGATTATAGAATTTCAGAAATCGAGCACATTCTTGCTAACGCAGAAATTGTGAAACGAAGTACAAATTCAAGCGTTGGCATTGGAAACACAGTCACCGTTAAGAACGGTAGAAAAATGGTTACCTATAACATCGTAGATTCAGTAGAAGCGAATCCACTTGAAGCTAAGATTTCAGACGAATCACCAATCGGTAGAGCACTTATGGGCAAAAAAGTAGGTGATAAGGTAGAAATAGATCTACCAGCTGGCAAAACAACAGTAGAAATTCAAGAAATCAAGTAACTTTGTCATTCCTGCGAAGGCAGGAATCTCTAAACTAATATAACTCCCTAAAGATTCCTGCCTTCGCAGGAATGACGAACTAGTTTGACAAGCAAGTAAGATAAGTGATATAAATATACATTATGAATAGAGTTCAAAATAACATTGCAAAGACGAAGCTTCGGTCGTAGCGCCTGAAGCATCTTTTGATACTTTATAAACTCCCTGGCACTACGACAAAAAGCCGGGGAGTTTTTAATTACAAGGAAATAACGTGGAGCATACACAAGTACAACCAGTAGGTGAGAGGCAGATCGTTATTTTTGAGCAGCAAGCTATGCTCGCTGAACTAGATTTTGAAGCTGCACTTGCAGAAGACAACCGCCGTAGAGCACTCGGGCAAAAGGTGATATTCATGGCTTTTGGCCTAAACGGCGCCGATGATCTTCAGTTATTTAAAAGAGAGTCTCGAGGAAAAATTAGAATCGATGATGAGGTTGGCCCAGTCATACTGCAGCAAGAGTCTGATAGCCCAGTACGAGGTGTGGCAGTCTGGAGACACCCAGAGTCGTCTCGAAGTAAAGAAAGACAGCATAGTTTGCGTTTAGAAAAACGGGTATGTGATCCACTGCCGCAAAGTATGGTTAATGATCAGCGTATCCGCGAATCTATGGCAGAAGTACTTAGTTGGGATAATGAAAAGATTACTATTGCAACAAAACAAATGTTAGAAGATGAGATGAAAGCAATTCATAGTGTTGAGCTTTCTCTGCCGATTCGGCTTCCTTCGATATGCAGCGAAGGTACACACAACAAGCTACTTAAAGACTTTGCCTTTGACGCCTTTGATGCACTGCATGAGTATTATGGCTCACCAGAAGAGTGGGGCGAGTGGGCCATAATACCGTATTTTGCTGCTGGAGATGACATGTTCGAAGTGGTAACTTTAGGAGTATTTATTACTGAAAGTTCAGCTAGCAATAGTCAGGAGAATGTATGAGTAATAACACAAGACGTCAACTTGCAAATTATATCGAGGCCTGCGTTGACCGAATAGATAGTTTGAGTCTTGAGGAGGCAACTCTCGAGGAGTCAGACCTAAGAGCTCGGGGTTATGAGCCCAGAACGCAGTACATTGGAGTCAATGCGACTACGCAATCAATTGGGCAACTGGTTGGACTTCAAATCATCTATCATGCTGATCATTGGCGCAGAGAAGATGTGGTCACAAATATTATTGGTCCCGTTATATTTACACCAAAAGAGTTTGATCCAGTTAGGGCGGTAGCGGTGTGGCAACCAGTCACAGAATCTACTCGTGTTTCATCTGATGATGCGGTAGAATAGGAGACATATGGCAAATTTGAAAGAACTTCGCGACGAGCGACTTAGAAAACTAGAAGAATTAAAATCACTCGGTATTAACCCATATCCTGCGCAGGCGCATCGAACCCACCTGACAAAAGAGATTGTTGATTCGTTCGATTCACTCGAGGGCACACAGGTAACCGCAGCCGGTAGAATCATCGGTATCAGAAAGTTCGGTAAGCTTGCATTTATAGTGCTGAAGGATGTTTCTGGAACGGTGCAGCTGTTTTTTAGAGATGGCAACGTTTCTGAAGCAGATGTAACAAATAGTGAACTCACTATGGACCAACTTAATTTGCTTGATCCAGGCGATTTTATTGAAGCCACAGGAAATGTAATTAAAAGTAAGACTGGCGAGATTTCAGTTGAAGTCATTAAATTACGTCTGCTTACAAAATCACTTCGACCAATGCCGACTGCGCAAGATGGCTTCACCAATAAAGAAGAACGAATGCGTCGCCGCTATGTAGACATGAACGTAAATGAAGACGTCCGACAGCGATTTGTACGCCGTTCAACATTTTGGCAGGCAACCCGTGACTTCTTGTTAGAAAAAGACTTTATAGAAGTGAATGTACCAGTATTAGAACATACTACTGGAGGAGCTGATGCGAATCCGTTTGTAACACACATGGACGCACTCGACCAAGATTTTTACCTTCGCATCTCACACGAGCTACCATTAAAGCGCCTTATTGGTGCCGGCTTTGAAAAAGTTTTTGATATAGGTCCACGTTTTAGAAATGAGAATTATTCAGACGAGCACCTTCCTGAGCACGTAGCTATGGAATGGTATTGGGCGTATGCCGACTGGCAGGACGGTATGAAAATGATGGAGGCTATGTTTAAGAAAGTTCTCCAAGCTGCGTTTGGCACACTTCAGTTTAGCCTCGATGGCAAAGACATAGATATGAGTAAGCCATGGGAAAAATGGGACTACGCCACGGTTATTCGTGATCACTATGGCTTAGAGGTGTTTGATTGCACGATTGAAGAAGTGAAGGCTGTACTTAAAAAACATGGACTTGAAGTTGAGAAGACGGAAAATATATCGAGGGGTATCGATAAACTATGGAAGAAGGTTCGTGCAACTGTTGCTGGTCCAGTCTGGTTGATTAATACACCGCTATTCATATCCCCACTGAGCAAGGCTGACGATAACGATTCGCGTTATGTACAACGTTTTCAGGCGGTTATTGCAGGGAGTGAATTATGTAACGGCTGGAGTGAACTTAACGATCCGATAGATCAGCTCGGTAGATTCTTGGAGCAAAAAAATATGCGAGATGGTGGCGATGATGAAGCACAGATGCTCGATATTGACTATGTAGAAATGCTTGAGTACGGCATGCCGCCGGCTTGTGGCCTTGGTTTTTCTGAGCGAGTCTTCTGGATTTTTGAAGGCGTTACCGCTCGCGAAGGAGTTCCGTTCCCACAACTCCGTGCCGATATTGATGATGTCACAAAATCGATCTATTCTGATATAACACTCGAATAGCGAATGGGGGTATTATGACACTTACCAAAAACGTAGCGGAGGCTTTAGCAAAAAAACATGGCACACCGTTGTACGTGTATTCGCAGAGCATACTAGAGGAGCAAGCTCGTCAGATTTTGGCTATTCCTGCTCCATTCGGACTAACGGTTCGATACGCCATGAAGGCAAATTCGAATCCTGATGTACTGTCTGTTTTGAAAAGTCAGAATATTCATATTGATGCAAGTAGTGGTTATGAGGCTAGTATGGCTATCGAGCTTGGTTATAAGCCAAGCGATATACTTTTGACGAGCCAAGAGTTAGCACATAACCTTCCAGAGTTAGTTGAATTAGGGATACAATTTAACGCCACTAGCCTACGGCAGTTAGAAGCGTATGGTTCTGCGAATCCTGGCAGTAATGTAGGTGTACGTATTAACCCTGGTATTGGCTCTGGGCACTCAGTTAAAACAAATGTTGGTGGGCATACAAGTAGTTTTGGAATATGGCATGAATATATCGAACAAGTTCATGAAATAGCCGAAAAATATCAACTTACTATCAATCGTCTACATACGCACATTGGCTCAGGGACGGATCCTGCGGTATGGCAGGAAGTTATTAAAATTAGCCTCGAACTTATTAAGAATTTTCCGGATGCATTAATTCTTAATCTAGGAGGTGGCTTTAAGGTGGCGCGTATGCCAGAAGAAACGGGCGCTGATATGCAGGTGATTGGCGACCGTCTTGCTCAGGAGCTAGCTTCCTTTGCAGATGAAACTGGACGCAACTTACATTTGGAGTTGGAGCCAGGAACGTTCTTGACTGCCAATGCAGGGGTGCTCGTCACTACTATAAAGGACATTGTTGATACGGGTGAAGATGGCTATACGTTTTTGAAGATTGATACTGGCATGAATGATATTCTGCGGCCAAGTCTATACGGTGCTCAACATCCAATCTATGCGCTGGGTGGCGCTCAGGAGAAACGCGAGTACGTCGTGGTCGGACACAACTGTGAAAGTGGTGATTTACTTACGCCTGCGCCTGGTGATGCAGAAGTACTAAGGCCACGTTCTTTAGCCCTTTCTGCAGTCGGAGATTTGTTAGTGATCGGTGGTGTGGGTGCATATTGTGCCTCTATGGCGGCCCACGGTTATAATAGTTACCCTGATGCCACAGAGGTGCTTGTATAGATAGAAATGCTAGGGGTAACCCGCTGTAGGTAAATATTTACAGTAGCCTATAAATTGCTTATGATAGGGTATAACTAAATAAGGAGCATGGATGTTTAAGTTTTTGCGGCGTAAAAAAAGTGCGTTTTCAGACGAGTATCTTGTACGATTTAACCTAATTGCGGGTACACTGCATTTAGTCCAGGCGGTCATTATGACATCGCTATTAACTGATGTGACATTCCCGGTTGTAACTAACTTTTTAACGCTTAACGGCAATCAGCAGCTTGTGCCGGCTTCCAAAGAGATCTTCACGGTATCGCTCGGATTACTCACGGTAGCGTTCTTGTTTATGTCTGCAATCGCACACTTTGTTATTGCGACTGTCTATAAAAAGAAGTACCTGAGTGATCTTAAAAAGGGTATTAATAAAGCTCGCTGGATTGAATATTCACTTTCAGCAAGCACGATGATGGTTGGGATTGCGTTCCTGAGTGGAATCTATGATCTTTCTAGCCTCATCATGATCTTCGCACTTGTAGCGGGAATGAACCTCATGGGTCTTGTTATGGAGCTATGGAACCAAACTACCAAGAAGACTAATTGGGTTAGCTTCTGGATTGGCTGTGGACTTGGTATTATTCCGTGGGTTGTGTTCTTAATTTACGTACTCGGAGCAGAAAACTACGGTGCTGGCAGCGTGCCAACATTCGTCTACTGGATCTACGCGAGCATCTTCGTATTCTTCAACAGCTTTGCAATAAATATGTGGTTACAGTACAAAAAAACAGGTAAATGGGGAGATTATTTGTACGGTGAACGCACATATATTATTCTTAGCCTCGTGGCTAAATCAGCGCTTGCATGGCAAGTATTCGCTGGCAGCCTTCGTCCGTAACTAAATAACTAAATCTTAAGTATTTACTTCAAATATCAGTTATACTGGTAACCATAAAGAGATTGGAGCGGGGGTGATTGAGGTAAAAAACC
>JAGOUG010000001.1 GCA_018061375.1 Candidatus Saccharimonadota bacterium | reverse complement strand
CTTCGCTGTGTGTCACGGCGGTTAGCAGATACTTGTTGGAATGCAATAAATGCCAATAGGAAGATCAAACCTCCGATTGCAAGTACAAGTACTACTTCGATTAATGTGAAACCTTTTTTATTGTTCTTAATTCTATTCATACCACCCCTTTATTATCTTGTTGTAATGCTTATCATTATAGGCATACTAGCACCGATGTCAATACTATTTATGCTTATTTTCTAGGTAAGACTTTCACTGGCAAGCCCGTACACTGGGACCAAGATGGCAAGCACTATAATTCCAACGACAATCGCTAGTAGCACCATTAAAACCGGCTCTATGGTTGTGCTGATGGTTTTAATCTTATTATCGAGCTCATTCTCATAATATGTAGCGGATTTGTCCATCATTTTATCTACCGCACCGGATTGTTCACCAACTTTTAACATCTGGGATACAAGCGGCAAGAACGTTGGTTCGTCTTTAAGTGAATCTGAAAGCGCGGCGCCACCCTTAACCTTCTCAGCTGCCCTACCAATTGCCGCTGCTATATGCACGTTGTCGACTGCCTGTGCAGTAATCCGTAGCATCTCTAGCATTTGTACACCACTGGCAACCAATGTTTGCCCAGTTCGAGAAAATCGTGCCATATAAAGCTTTCTGAACAGATCACCAAATAGCGGTACCTTAAGCTTGAATCTATCTGCGAATTGAATGCCGGAATTTGTTTTAAGCCATCTACGAAGGAAGAAGATAACCCCTATAGAAACCATGATTATTAACCACCAGTAATTCATAATAATCTTGGCAATTGTTATAAGTACGGCTGTCAGGAACGGAAGGTCTTTATCAAAATCTGTATATAAAAGCTCGATTTGAGGAACAACCGTTGTGAGTAGGAACGTGACCACACCAAAAATTACGAAGGTAACTATGAGTGGGTATATAAGAGCTCCACGTACTTTACTGATCATATCGGCATCTTTTTCTTGCTGGTTGGCAATACGCTCCAATGCTTGATCAAGCGTACCGGAGGTCTCACCTGCTGCTACCAGTGCAATATATACTTCATTAAATACCTTCGGGTGCTTAGACAGTGACTCCGAAAGTGTAATACCACCTTCTACAGAGGAAATAACCTTATTTAGAATCACGGCAAGCTGCTTACTGTCGGCCTGCTCTGCAACCGTATGGAGACTCTGCGTGAGTGGGAGTCCCGCATTAATGAGCGTCGCTAGCTGACGCGTAAAAATGATTCTGTCTTTTGTGCTTACACGGTTAGTAAACTTACCCAGCAGTGCACTACCCTCTTGTTTAATCTCTATACTCAGCGGAGTTAGGCCCTGTGCAACTAATAACTTTGCTGCGGCACCTTCAGTATCAGCTTCAACTAAACCTTTGGTGGTACCACCTGTATTGTTTTTTGCTGTGTACTGAAAAGTAATCATTGTGCCTAGCCTCGCATCAATCGTTCAAATTCTTCTAGATCTATAGCAAACGTTTTGGCATCATCGTAGGTAATGCTACCCGCTTTAATAAGTGATATCAGTGTTCTGTCCATAGATTGCATACCCTTATCGGCACCTGTCTGAATAACGGCGTCGAGCTGGTGGCTCTTACCTTCTCTAATAATATTTCTGACGGCCGGGTTGGCAATCAACACCTCAGCAGCTGCTACACGGCCACCACCAATAGTTGGTACAAGCCGCTGAGAACAGATTGCCATTAGTATATTAGATAGCTGAGACCGAATTTGTGGTTGCTGGTGTGGTGGGAACACGTCTATCATACGGTCGATTGATTGTGCGGCAGAGTTGGTGTGCAGCGTCGCAAACACCAGGTGACCAGTTTCTGCAATTGTAATAGCCGCTGAAATTGTTTCTAAATCTCGCATTTCTCCAATCAGTACTACATCTGGGTCTTGGCGTAAGCTGGAACGAAGTGCCGCACTAAAAGAGTAGGTATCGTAGTGGACCTCTCGTTGTACTACTACTGATGATTTTGATTTATGCGTAAACTCAATTGGATCTTCAATGGTAATAATATGCTCGGAACGTTCGGTATTAATTTTATCTACCAGAGCTGCAAGTGTGGTTGACTTACCAGAGCCGGTCGGACCAGTTACCAGTACAAGGCCACGCGGATAATCTGCAAACGTATTTACAATTTCTGGAAGTCCGAGTTGTTCTGTAGTCAGAATTTCATTTGGAATCAAGCGAAGCGCTGCAGCGAGGTTACCTCGTTCGTGGTAGGCATTTACACGGAATCGGCCGAGTTCACCAAAGGCGAAACTGAAATCGAATTCTTTATCTTTTAAGAGCACCTGTTTCTGATCATCATCTAAAATTGCAAAAATCAAGCCCTCTACCTGAGCCTCAGTAAGAACAGGCGTGTCTGCAATAGCACTCAGCTTACCGTCTACACGGAGCATTGGGGCAAGACCCACCTGAAGATGAAGGTCAGATGCCTTGTTCTTTATTACATGTTCAAGTAAATTTTCTATCCTTAGTGCTGTAGCCATCCCACCTCCTTATACGCTATCTGCTGCGGTTACACGGTTTACCTCTTCGAGTGTTGTAACACCCTTTAGTGATTTGAGGTACCCGTCTTGGCGCATTGTTATCATTCCCTTTTCTATTGCCTTTTTTTCGATGTCTCCTGATGTTGAGCGCGAAAGTATCATGCTTTCTATCTCTGCATCAACATCGATTACTTCGTACAGCCCGAGACGCCCCTTATAACCACCTGGCGTCTGAGAAGTATCTTTACCTCTATACAGAGTATAAGCGTTTTGGGTACCAAGGGGCAAGCCCTCGTAACCTAAATCTTTACTCGCCTCTGCTGATTCTGTCTGTGTTTTAGGTAATATTGATCCGAGAGTCTGCTGAATTGATTTTGCTTCCACCTCGTCCGACTGATACGAAGTTTTCGTTTCAGAAACATGTCTAACCAAGCGCTGTCCAATAATTGTGTTAACTGTTGAGGCAATTAAGAACGGCTCAATACCCATGTCTAGCAATCGCGGAAGCACCCCTGCTGCAGAGTTCGTGTGTAGTGTAGAAAACACTAAGTGACCCGTGAGAGCTGCCTGTACGGCCAGGTTAGCAGTTTCTTTGTCACGAATCTCTCCAACCAGAATAACGTTAGGGTCTTGGCGAAGAATTGAACGAAGCCCAGTAGCAAACGTCAGGCCTACATCTGGATTAACCTGAATCTGGTTCACGCCGTCCATTTTGTATTCAACTGGATCTTCAAGTGTGACAATATTTATTGCATCATTCTTGATTTCTTGAATAAGCGCATACAAACTTGTAGATTTACCCGAACCTGTCGGACCCGAGGTTAAAATCATACCATTTGGCTTCTCTAGCCCCTTCCGTACAGCACGAAGACTTCTTCCGGCATACCCGAGATCTTCAAGCTTAAAACTTGTGTTACTTTTATCTAGAATACGAATAATCACCTGTTCACCCCAAACAACCGGACTAATTGCAATACGAAGGTCCGCGTCTCTAGAGCCCATTCGCACAGTGAACTGACCATCTTGCGGAATACGGTGTTCATCTATCTTCAGATTTGAAAGAATCTTAACACGAGAGACAAGCGCCGGTTCGATAGTTTTAGGCAGCTTCATGATCTCTCTTAAAATTCCATCAATACGGCAGCGGATACGGAGCGTGGCCTCGAGCGGTTCTATATGAATATCAGAAGCCCTTGAACGGACTGCGTATTCCAAAATTGTGCTGAGGGCTCGACTAATTGGTGAATCTTGGACAATTGTCTTAATTTCATCTTTTTCTTTGTCATCAGATTTACCACCGCTGAGTAACTGCTCCAAATTATCATCGGCGGAAAGATCGCTATCTACAGAGGTCATGGCATCTGTCATGCCTTTTTGAAGATCAGCGTTATATTGGTCTAGTACGTGACGGATACCCTCTTCTGAGGCCATATACACCTTAAGTGGCCGACCTATTTTGTTTGAAAGAAAATCCACCGCCTGTACGTTATTTGGATCTAACATTGCAACAGCCAGGCGATTTTCCATCTCACCAAGCGGAACAGACATGAACCTATCGGCAACATCTTGGGCAAGCAGATTTAAGATACTCGGGTTAACCTTAGATGCAACTAGGTTTACGTATGGCAACCCAAGTACCTGTGCAGTTGCCTTTGTAAGCTGTTCGCTCGTAACATGGTTCTGTTGTACTAAAAAGCTCAGGAACGGTGTCTTAGAGGCCGCAGCAGCGGTTTTAAATGTAGCCAAATCAGCTGCACTCAGTAGTTTAGAGTCTACAAGTATTTGTTCAAGTTTTTTTTGGTTATCTTCTGAAAGGACACTCACCGGCCACCCCTAGCTTAATTATCGAATACCTGATTAGTGTTCTCACCACTCCCTTGTATTTCAACAGTTGCATCGACAGATTTATCATTAAAAACTCGCGGGTCTGGCGCAGGAAACGTAGCACCAACTGGCGTAACTTGCTCTACTTGCACAGGATTCGTCTCTGGCTTACCGATAAGCGCATTTGCCGCGAAGTAAGAAATCACACCTGCGACTGCTACAATTAACACTATTGCACCGATATCATTTTGTTTCATATTATTTCACCTCCATTTTACCAACACCAAGGTCACGAGCTGGTTGATAGTATGTCGTAGCCGTAATTGTTGCCTTCAGCTGCTCATTTGTGCCTGAAAATTCGACGTTACTGATATGAATCGGACGAATACTGTATTCGGTATTTTTAATAAACTGCACAATCGAATCGTAGCTACCACTAACTTCGAGACTCAGTGGAATTTCAACTGGCTGAGAAACAATTGCCGTTTTTACTGCGGTAGCAGACATGTCTAAACCAACAGAGCCGGGTGATGTTACGCCCGATGTAATTGCAAGAGATTCCATAAATGTAGCGAGTGCCGGATAGTCGTAATTTGGTGGCAGGGCATGGAGGATTATTTTAGAATTTGTTGTTGCGCTTGAATCAAGTGCACTGAACTCTTCAGTAAGTTTGTCAATATTAGTAGCATTGGTTTCAATATCATTACGTGCCTTCGTCTTTGCAGTAATAACCCTTGAGTTATAAGTCAGCTTCTCCCATAAAAACTTCATAGAAATCAGTGAAAACATCACAACTACTGCGGCGATTGCGACTGCAATAAACACTGTAGAATTGGCTTTGACGATTTTATCACGTTTTGAGCCTGGTTTTGCTGGTTGTTTATTCATTACTGCGCCCCTTCTTGAAACGGCTTATCAGATTGAAGTAGTAGCTGCTCTGAAGATGCGTTCACGGTAATCTTTCCACCCTTAATTGACTGGTCAAATAACAGTGGGTCTACTTTAAAATTAATCTGGAAGCTAACGTTCTTAGCCGTAGTTGCCTGGTCACTCTTGCTTAAACCTTCAAATATCACCTCTGAAAATGGTGTCAGGGTTTGGGTAGAATCGTCTTTGGTGTAGGTAAACTTAGCACTTTTTAGGTTATTAGCCAGTATGTTTGCCTGCTCTAGGCTTGTTGCACTTCCCTGTAAGCCGAGTGTCCCATCAGTCATGTTGAGTTTAATATTTCCGTAAGTTACGCCTTTAGGAGTAAATTCAGTAAGATAACCAAATATGTTCGAGCTAATCTTCTTTTTATCCTGAAGCGGTGATAACTGTTCAAGTGCACCCTGTACCGTCACAATTTTAACTGCATCATTCTTCTCTTGCAGTGCCTTCACGCCAGAATCGATATCTTCCTGAACATTCTTCTGATGCTGAGGCTGTACGACTTGCACGTATGCAAATACCAACACAAGCAGCACTACGGCAACGATTGAGGTAAGCACGGCGGCAATAATAACCGTGTGCTTCATTTGCTGAGCCTTAAGATAATCCTTCTTAACCGTCGGCAATAGGTTAATTTCTATCATATCGTGTTCCTCTGCGCTAAACCTGAAGCCACTGCAAATTGGTGATTCACACTCATGAGTTGCTCGTGGGCAGCATTACTGTAGCTTACGTTCTGCCAAGAATTACCGGCCTGGACCGGTGTATTATTTGCTGAAGCTGAAAGATACTGATGAAACCCGGGTAGTAGCGCTGCGGCACCAGAAGTCACAATACCGCTGAGCTGTGTATTCTGATAGCGTGTAGAAAAGAACTTCATAGATTTTTGAACTTCAGAAATTATTACCTGTGCGGTAGGTTCAAGCGCCTTGAATATCTGACCTTCTAGTTTCGTTTTATCAAACCCAAACTTATACACAAACTGTCTTGCCTGATTATCATCAATATTGAGGTTCTGCTTTGCAGATTTTAGTAAACTCTGACCTCCGGTTGGAATAGATCTGACCAACCGTGGCATGCCACCTAGAGTAACTACAATATCCGTGGCATATTCACCCATATCAACAATCATTTGCGCGTTTGTAGCACCCGAGGCTGGCGTAAGTGCCCGAGCAAGTGCAAGTGCCTCTGGCTCAAGCCCAATAACATTAAGGCCAATAGATTCGAGCATCTCTAAACGCTTTTCGCTAAAAGCATTAGACACACTGGCAAGTAGCACCTCAGCTTTGCCTTCTTCTGCAGGAGAATCGCCAATAACCGCCCAGTCTATTTTAGAATCCTCAGTAGCCATTGGTATAAATTGATCTGCCTGGTACTTAATAGTACTGGCAAGTTCTTGTGGATTCATTTTTGGAAGATCAACAACAGTTACAAATGTCTTATTTGCAGGAAGCCCGACAATAACGTTCTTCGTGGTAATTCCCGCCTCTGCGAGTAAGCCCGTAATTACACCTGCTACCGCAGTCTGATCTGCCTGCGCGTCTGAAAGTGCCATCTTAACATCTATCGGTGCTGCGCCGTATTTAAGAAGGGTCCTGTTTGCACCGGAACCCTTAAGTTGCACAACTCGAATTGCTGAGCTGCCGATATCTAGTGCGAAGAAGTCGCCCACCGCGTTGAAAATAGAACTCTTCATGCTTACTGACTAGTGTAACATAAGCATTTTAAACTGCCAATCAAAATACTTGATTTAGAATATCGGCGGCAATTCTTGGGTAGAAGTCGGAACCGTTCCAAGATTTTGTGAACCTGACGTAAACCCAGCGAGATACGCCTCCGGGCTAAACTTTATAAGTTCGGCCGCACACTTTTCATATCTTTGCACAGCTAAGTCTACTTTATTAGCAGCAGCAGGGTTTATCCAAGGAACATCGGCTGCATCGTCATAGTTAGCAAAGTAACAGGTCGGATCTGCGGCGCTATCTTTAAGTCCTAGCGTACCGTTCGTACGCTTCCAAAGAATTCGACGTGCAGCAACAGCTCCGTTTACTACGAAACTATTTGGGGTACGCTTACAAGAACCTGTAGTCATCTTCTCGGTGGAGCTCCAATTTCCTGGTGTAGCGACAGCACTCGGTTGCCATTGCATGTTGCTGCATGTGTCCAGTACGCCGTTAGTAGCTGTATTAGGATATGCGACCAAATTTGCATCTATCTGCTTTGCGTTGGCTTCTATATATATATTATTTGCGATAATTTTAAGATACGGAATACTAGCCGAAGTATATGAAGCTGGGTACGTAATGTTGCCTTTTATCGTAACATTACCATCTACAACAATAGTCTTACGTGTTCCTGCAGTTAGTAGAGTTGCCGGAATATCAAGTTTACCAGTGCGTTTCATGTAACCAGAGCCTGAGGCTACAAATGTTATTGCTGCAGGCTCATCAAGGGCGGGGTTTGCCGCAGCACTCGCCATCTCTGCACTCACATCTACGCACGGTAGTGGTGGACTAGGATCGTCTTTGTAAAACTGTCCAAAATCACCTTGTACATTTAAATTTGCGAATAATCCATCAAATAGATCATCTGAAGAACCCGACTGGGAATAACGGGCATAACCATAGTTGCCCCTAAACGCCTGCTCTCCAGAATTATTAACATCTCCAATCATACCGCTTGCAAAGACGCTATACTGTCCACCCGAAGACCCGTTTAGACCCGTGAGAATTGAGCCGTCAAAATAGCCATTAGTTTTAATGTTAGCACTCGTAGCCTTAGTATTAGTCGCATTCAACTGGCACGGTCCACTGTCTGTAAATAAGGCGCCGCTAACTACATCACCACCAGATGCGTATATAAATGGTTTGTTCTCTTTAACCTTAACCACTATAGGACTATCGCACTCGGCCATATTAACAATCGTCTTATTATCAGGATATGCACCTCCCTCTTGTAAAATTCTCCAACTGAAGCTGTACTCTCCTGGACTCGACGGAGCAGTATAAGGCTTACCAGAAGTAGTCCAACTTGAGGTACCGCCGTTAGCTAAGACAACAGGGAAACCATTAATAGTAGTTTGTTGGACTATAGTAGTTCGCTGTGGGCCCCATGTCGTATTGTCTAGCGGATCATTTGTCCCAAGTTTCATAAAAAAAGTTGACCAATTTCTGGTTCCACTATTCTTGACCCTAAAACCTGCGTCAAACGTCTGGCCTGGCTGTAATACAATCCTACCGTTCAGGTCTGGGTTTATGCCATTTATACTCGTGATACTGCATTCCCCCGCCCACTCTGGCTGTATACGAACCTTAATGGTCACTGGCAAAAATCTTTCATTACATGCCTGGCCTGAAGATCCGAAAATATTCTGGGTTGAGTTTTTGCTACCATCCACACAAATAAAGCGAGCAGGCCCCTGGTTAGACGGATACTTATTAGGAAAATCGTTTACCATCCGAACGGGCAACGTTAGTGTTATAACATACATATCATCACTCGCCGGAAGGTTATTAAGCCCGGCTAAGCTGAATGGGAGATTTGCCGCTACGCCATCGCGCCCCGATCCGATCTTTTTGGTATAGCGCCAATTATTATTTCCAGCCTCATTATAACTTTGAATCACAGACCTATCTGAATCAGGAAATACAACAGTTATATTTGCGCCAGGAACAACAACTCCGTTTTTTCGTGTCGTGACGGTAATAGTATTAGTAATGGTAATCCCTGTCCGATCTAGCGATTTATCGGTAATATTACCAGTCGATGGACTAATAATACTGTCACAGTATGCCCCTAGTAAGTTCGCCCTGAGGGCTAAAGTATTTGCGGAATCGGGTATGTCTATCGGCGTCAAGCTAGCAGGGGTTCCTGAATCGCTGTCAGTATCTTTAGAAGCCCAAATCCACTGTGCATTATTGAAACCGCCCTCACATTTCCGACCACTCTTCCCTGTCTGTCCCATACCCGGATTCATCTTATCTCTAATATACTGTGGCACATTCGAATTATTATTATATATTGCATGTGCAATGTTACTATTTAGCATAAATGAACAGATTAATAAGAAAAGGGCTATCCCAAAGATATTTTTAAGTTTCAAGATAGAGCTCGAGATACTATTTAACATCAAAAATATATCTCGTTTAGATTTTCTGACTTCTGTGTTTCTGACTCGATTAAGGCCTTCTCTGCGTCTAGGATTGAGTTAACGCCAATGGATTTGTAATCATCAACCAATTTCTGCTGTCGAACCGACAGGTTACGTATAGTTTCCAGGTAGCGATTGGCTGTAGCGTACTGTTCTCGGTAGAGGCTATCATAAAATAGAGCAACCTGACAACTTGCATCTTTGGTATAATTTTTCTGCTCCTTGATTGTTACAGAAATTTCCGCCAAGGTCTTTGTGTCTTTTTCCTTAATTGCTCTAGCCGAGGTCTTATATATACTACCTCCTGAAACCCCGTTACACTGAGATTTTGCAAATACCTGAGTCTCTAGAAGTATAAGAATTGCCATTGCAATAAGAATTACAACCACTGCGATTATCATTGGCCTAATACGACGCGAGGATGATACAGGACTAGTAGAGTTCATACCTGTAATCCCAGTTTTCGACTTCTTCATACCTACAGAGTATAAACCACTTACGCTTATGCGTGAAGCGTGCTTCGTTTACTTCACCACTGTCTCGCTCATCACACTTTATCGAATCCAATCAAAATGTTTGTTCCATATCTGTTAGAATAGTATCTATGAGTTTATCCATTGGAATTGTTGGTCTGCCGAATGTCGGGAAGTCGACATTATTTAATGCGCTGACTAAAAATGATATTCTGGCAGCCAATTACCCGTTCGCTACTATTGAGCCAAATACGGGGATTGTACCCGTGCCTGATTCTCGCCTTAAAAAACTAAGCGAACTGTACGGCAACGCCCCTATTGTTCCCGCAACAATCACGTTTGTTGATATTGCAGGTTTAGTTGCTGGTGCAAGCAAGGGTGAAGGGCTTGGCAATCAATTTTTAGCAAACATTCGCGAATGCGATGCAATAGTTCATATTGTTCGAGCGTTTGAAAATAATGACATTGTGCATGTGCATGAAAAAGTCGATCCAAAAAGTGATATCGAAATTATTAATACAGAACTTATTTTGGCTGATCTTCAGACAATTGAAAAAAGCCTCCCGCGAATTACTAAAGAGGCAAAAACAAATTCAAAATTGAAATCTTCTGTAGATATGCTACTTAACGTTCAGTCAATTCTGGAGTCTGGCGAACTTGGTGCGCTTACTGATCTACTGAAAGAACTTGATTCCCAATCAGAACCAGGAATGACGCTGCGTTCGCTTCAACTGATTACGACAAAGAAAGTAATTTATGTGTTCAACATTGATGAAGAAAATTTAAGTAACACCGCCAAACAATCTGAACTTGCAGCGCTGGTATCACCTGCAGAATCACGCTTTGTGAACGCACAGCTTGAAGCAGAGTTAAAAGATATGTCTGATGAAGAGGCTAAAGAAATGTTAGAAAGCTACGGTCAGACAGAATCCGGCCTTGCCCAGATTGTGCAAGCAGCCTACTCCACTCTTGGCCTACAAAGCTACCTTACATCTGGCGGAACTGAAGTCAGAGCATGGACAATTAAGCAGGGTTCAACCGCCCCTCAGGCCGCAGGTGTTATTCATGGTGATTTTGAACGGGGCTTTATTGCTGCAGAAATTGTAAATTGTAATGATCTGCTTGAGGCGGGTTCACTCTCAGCGGCAAAAGCTAGTGGAAAAGTCAGAACTGAAGGTAAAACCTACATTATGCAGCCCGAAGACGTCGTTGAGTTTCGCTTCAACGTCTAGTTATTCAACACCTCCTGCTCTTTCACGCTCAACTAGTGAGAGTGACTCTATAAACTCTGTGGCCTTTTTCCAACGCTCTATGCGGACAGACATGGGTATCATATCTGCAGTTCTCCACTTCGGCCGAGTTACAGATTGTTTATTCTGCTGAAAGACCGACCCAACATCAGTGCTAGTTTGGAGTGAACTTGACATTCTACCCTGTACAAAATGAACCAGTGAACGTAACTCTGGTTTATACCAAGATCTAAAATGTAATTCGCGACCTGCATAATAAAATTTTACAGAGGCAAGAAACACCTGCTGAGAAAACTGGACTTCAATAATAGCACTAAACCGAATATCTTCGTAACTGAGGCGCGTCCATTTTCTGTCAATAAGAAGTAGTCTTTTTGAGGTTACGCAGAGCGTAGCGGTGCCCGCACTATACAAACCACTCAGCAGAACCAGTACTTGCTCACCGGGCAACAATAGCTTTGGGAGCTCGGCAACTTCCAATCTGCTAAAGTAACTTAATCTGCTTAGCCTTTGCTGCACCGGAGTGATACCTGCGTTCATAAGAACCTCCTCGCTACAAATATAGTACCCTTATATGCCTACGCATACTGTGTCAAAGCGCACATATAACACGTGATAATAATCACGCTCTGGTTCATAGGGTTATGCAAAACAAATATTTAGTGTCATAATTAACTCATGCTAGCCGATACAGACGCACGAGAGCAGTTGATATCGTTCTTTCATACCGGAACACAACTCACCTACAAAAAAGGTGAATCAATTATCCGTGATGGCGATGATCCAAAAGGAATCCATTATATTTCTGAAGGTTTCGTTAAGGCCTACGCCATTACAAAGTACGGTGAAGAAAATAATCTGATTGTCCGTCAACATGATGATCTCTTCCCTCTCATTTGGGCGTTCACGGGATTGCATCGTGATATTACCTACCAAGCACTGAGCGACACTAAACTTTGGCGCGTCGCACGAAGCGATTTTTTAGCATTTCTAAAAACTAATGAGCACGTTGTACCGGTCTTACTTGATATGGCAATTGAGGCATACCGTCTCCATTCAGAACGTGTAATGACACTTGAATACCGAACTGTTAGGGAGCGTCTGGCTAGCTTTTTACTCACCCAATCGGAGCGTTTTAACGGAGTTGATGGTACATCTAAGCTTTCTCTAGCCGCACCGATTAGGCGCCACGATATTGCCAGCTCTATTAATGCTTCGAGAGAAAGCACGAGCAGAGCACTTTCCGCACTCGCCAAAGGTGGCTACATCGACTTAAAATCTCGCTACATAGAAATTATAGATAAAGAAAAACTTAAAGAGCTTTTGTAAGTAAATAAAACCGTTCCACGTTACCTTTTTCACCAGCAACTGCACTATCTGACTTCTTTAAAATCACATATTTATTTTGACGGCACCACGCCTCAAAATCTTGTAGTATATCTCTGCGCTGAGCACTATTTTTTACAATTCCTTTATTAAGCTGATCTTTACCTGCTTCAAACTGAGGCTTGAGCATCGCGATAATCTGACCTTTTGGCTTCACCAGTTTACTCACACTCGCCAGCACCATTCGCATAGAAATGAAGCTGACATCGATTATTGCAACATCGGCTTTTTCTTCAGATACAAACTTTCGGATATCAGTTTTTTCATGCAGCTCAACGCGCACATCTCCGCGGAGTCTTGGGTGAAGTTGATCGGTACCAACGTCAACAGCAACAACCTTAGAAGCCCCATGCTGAAGCGCATAATCGGTAAATCCACCAGTACTTGAACCAACATCAAGTACAACCTTATGCTTGAAATCCAGCTGTAAGACGGTTGCCACTGATGCCAGTTTTAAAGCTGCGCGTGAAACATATTGTTGCTTCACACCAAATTCTAAACGAGCATCTTCACGAACAAAATGGCCTGGTTTTGAAATAACCTTGCCATCAACCGTCACCTGTCCCATCCGAATATAACTCTCCGCCTGTGAACGTGTCGGCACAAGCTTCTTCTGTACCATTAAATGATCTAGCCGCGTCTTTTTTGGACGCTGGACGTTGGAGGTTGGAGGTTTGTATTTACTACTCATCTCTGTGTGCCCTAAGTAGCCCATGCAATAACCTATGTGCAACGTTCATCTGTTCAAACAAATCTTCATAATCAAAGTCCTCTGCGTAACCAAGATCTTTAGCAAACAATAGTTGGCTTTTTACTTCATATAGGGATCCTGAAGCCATAGTGAAGAAATGCTCTCTATCTTTTTTGCTCTTCCTTCCAAAGCCCTCTGCGATATTAGATGTGACTGAAACCACCGCTCTCCTGATCTGACTTGATAGTCCGAATTGCTCACTATCTGGAAAAGATGCTGATATTTTATAGATCAGTAAGCCCATTTTGTGGGATTCTTGCCATGCTTCAAGGTCAGTAAAAGATCTAATCATAATCTCATTCTACACCAACTACCAGCGTCCATCTTCTAGCGTCCAATTTAGTCTTTCTTACGTTCGCGGTATGAACCATCTTCGGTACTAACTGAAACCACGTCGCCCGATTTTATAAAGGCTGGTACTTTAACTACAAGTCCGGTTTCTAAAGTTGCATCTTTAGATATTGAATTTGCAGTATCACCCTTCACAACATCTTCAGCGTAGGTGACCTCGAGGTATACGTTCTTCGGTAGCTCAATAGTAATAACTTGACCGTCGAAAAACTGCAAACCAACCATGTCGCCCTCTTTTAAAAACTTCTGCGCATCTTCGGCTAAGTCCGGCCCGAGCGCAAACTGTTCAAAACTATCTGGATCCATAAAATGAAACTCGGTGTCTGCATACAAATATTGCACAGACTTTGTGTTTACACTTGCAGAATCAATTTTGTCTGCACCCTTAAAGGTTTTTGCTAGCACTGAACCATCTAATAAGTTTTTAAGTCTTACATTCACAATAGAACCACCACGGCCCATTACCTTCTGAGAATAATCAGTTACCCTAAAAGGCTTGCCATCAATCTGAATGACTGTACCTTTTTTAAGTTCTGTTGGGCTATAACTCATACTATGTCCTATCCTAGCTCTGATTGCCTTGGCAGTGGCGCGAACCCAGAAGGCTGTAGCTGTTCTGGCAATTCTGCATCAAGATCAACCTCTGCTTGGAAGAACCCATTAGTGAGTACTGAAATGCCAGCACCTTCTAATGTAGCCCTGTCTATACATAGAGCACCCAGGCAAGGAACTCCAAGAAACAGAGTGTTCACCGCATCCCCTCTGACTGATGCTATTTCACCAACTGCGTTTCCTCTGCTACCCATATAGTCTCCTTATGCGCTTGCGACGAATGGCAATAGTGCCAAGTGACGTGCACGCTTTACTGCAGTAGCAAGTGCACGCTGCTGTTTAGCTGAAAGACCAGTTTTTGAAGCTGGTTCAATCTGTCCAAATTGGTTTATATACTTCTGAATTGTTTTAACTTCTTTGTAATCAAAGTAAGTTACATCTGGTTTTCGTTTACCGTTCATTGGTTTCCTTTCGGTGTAATCCGCCAATTGGCGGATTCAACTAACTAATTATTATATTGGATCCTGAATCTAACTCAGGATGACGAAACGTCTAATTAAAATGGGATTTCTGAAAGATCAATTGGCTTATCGTCAATTTCTTCAATTGCGACATCATCTGAAGATGATTTTGCTGGAGCACTCTTTGAAGTACCTGCTGAGTTTGATCCGCCACCTGAAGGTGCACCGTCGCCACCACCGCCACCAACAAAGTTGAAGTCTTCAACAACAACCTCTACCTTAGAACGCTTGTTGCCATCTTGTTCCCAGCTACGCTGATCGAGACGACCAGAAACGAGTACAGGGCGGCCCTTTTGCACATACTGAGCAATAATTTCACCAGTACGACCCCAGGCAACACAGTCAATGAAGCTGACAGCTTCCTGAGTTGTGCCGTCTTGACCCTTCCAGCTACGGCTGATAGCGAGTGAAAAATTTGTAACACTCTGACCGCTTGGAGTCTGCCGTGTTTCAGGATCCCGAGTAAGGTTTCCCATCAAGATAACTTTGTTGAATCCTTTAGCCATACTAGTCCTCCTTAGATTTATCGTCTGATTCAGCTTCTTCAGCAGGCTTTTCAGTCGCTTCAGGAGCCTTTGGATCTTTTTCTACCATCAAGTAACGAAGTACTTCGTCAGTGATGTTGAGTAGGTTCTGAATCTTACTTGCACTGGTAGGTGCAATTGAAACTTCAAACAAAACATAGACAGCAAAGTCTTGCTTCTTAATTGTGTACGCAAGTCGTCGCTTGCCCCAGTTATTTTGTGAAACAACTGTACCACGGTTATCAGCAATAATGCCTTCAATTTTTTTAACCGGTGTTTCAAGATCAATTTCTAGATCTGGGTGAAACAACACAGTTAGCTCGTATACTTTTTCCAAGTAATACTCCTTTCGGTTCCATCCTTCCCCTTTCGGTTCTGGAGGAGCGTAACCTCACAAGTCACGCTTGAGTTAATAATGTAACCAAATTATACCAAACTTACCCCTGTTGGTCAATAATACCGCTAGACCAACATTACTGCTTTATAGATTCAGCAGATGGAACTACGTAGTAACCGTCATACTTTGGAAGCCCTGTCTTAGGGTCTATACCCATGGTCGGCGTGAACTCCGTTACTACCTGCGCGACACCCGCATCTGCTAGTTCCTCCCAGCGTTCCTTTGCTGCAGTAGTCTGAGATATATTATGTGTCCTAAAGCTAAATCCATCCATAATTGACTGCTGTATGGCTTCTTTATACGCTGCCGGTCCAAACCCTTGTCCCCGCTGATCGACGTGAACCTCATTGAACCAACGTTCTTTCGTGTCTGGATCTTGCGTAACAGTACACGTACCAACTTTCTGACCATCATGCATAATTACATTCTTTGTCCAATACTTTCCGCCCTGACGAGTATCTGGCGCAGGCAGAACTGCTACATCTGGAAGTGTATGCTCTGGGTCCAGAAGTAACTCTATTTCAAATGCTCGTAGAGTTCTTGTATCAAGTAGCCCGACTTTATCATGGTCCTCGATATGCCCGGAAGTTGGTACGAAAATATCGTCTTGAGGATCTCTATCAGATTGTTTTAGTGTTTCTGCCATTTTTGTTCACTTATTACGTTATTTATTTTAGCATATTATATAGTTAAAGTCAATCCTTTTCGAAGCGGAGCCAACTATCTAACCATTGCACAGCATTGAAGCAATCCCGGTTATACTGTCCTTCGTCTCCTTCGAAATACTTGTCTATAAACTGTGGACTATTAGATAGTATGTCGGCCAGTACGTCCGTATAGGCACTCCTTAACCCATATTTTGATGTCTGCCAAAACGTAACTAATGTTTCAGCATGTATTTCAAGAAATCGCCGAGCATCTACGACACGCTCAAACATCCGCTGATAGCTCACGGCCATTTCTTCAGCCTGCTCAAGACTCATATAACTAAGGGTCGGAGCGTGGCCTTGACGATACTTATGTTTGTAGTCGATTGAACTAAAAAATTTATCACCAAAGTATCTCACCGCTGAATCATATAACTCATCACCAGTTTGAAAATCGGCTGATTCTTCAAAAAAGTCACGGGCCTCTGTTACATCAACTGTCTCAACATTAGTAGTACCTTCAAGTTGAAATCTCATATCCTACTAGATATACAGTAAACTGATTAACTATACAAAAGCGTTATGACTCTGACTTACTTTGCAAGTGCGAGAATGATGAATGCCGTAATTGCGAGGGCAATCGCAATATATGCCTTTAGCGTAAGAACCTCACCGAGCAATAAGTAACCCGCTATATTTGCCATGACCAAGCCGGCAACAGCAAATAATGTCATGGTCTTACCAAGCTCAAACTGTGTGAAGACATAGAGCTGCCCAATAGTTGCCACAAAGCGTACCGCTTGATACCCAAGAAACCACAATGATAAAAATGTACTCAGCTTAAAGCCGTCTTGGACCATGTAGTGTCTGCCCATAATGTCACTCGTCAGAAACAACAACTGTGTGCCGATAACTACAAAAATAGCTGGGCTCACCGCGTGATCCTACTGGGCAGGTTCAGATACCCCCGATTCAAACTATAGTTCCTCGGTATCGTCCGCACTTGAGGTATCGCTTCCAAATACATCATCGAGGGATGAGACGAGCACGTCGCGTGGTCGAGCACCGTCTGCGGGGCCGATAATACCCTGTTCTTCCATATCTTCAACCAGTCGTGCTGCACGGGCATAGCCAACCCTGAGACGTCTCTGAAGCAAGCTTGCAGATGCCTTTCCGCTTTCGATTACACACTGCACGGCATCTTTAAACATTGCATCGTCAGAACCGCTGTCCATGTCCATAACCATGCCACCTCGAGAACTAATTTGAACCGGTTGTGTAACGACCTCATCATTAAAGTCAGGTGGACGCTGGTCTTTCAAGAACGAGGTGATTTTGACAATCTCTAGGTCTTCAACGTTTGCACCCTGTACACGTCGTGGTTTTGGATGTGTTGCAGTTGTAATAAGTAAATCACCCTTACCAAGTAATTTTTCAGCACCCATCTGATCGATAATTGTGCGGGAATCTATTTGTGAAGCTACCGTAAAGGCAATACGAGCAGGAATATTAGCCTTAATAAGCCCAGTAATAACATCTACCGAAGGACGCTGAGTTGCGAGCACTAAATGTATACCCACAGCCCTAGCCTTCTGTGCTATGCGTACAATTAAGGCCTCTACATCACGTGCTGCAATCATCATAAGATCTGAGAGTTCGTCTATAACAATCACAATGTATGGCATATGATCTTCTTGGTTCGAACTATTATAGCTCTCGATATTTCGTTTTCCTTTTTCTGCAAGTAATGAATATCGTCTTTCCATCTCATTAACCGACCATTTAAGTGCAGAGATACACTTTTCAGGTTCGGTAATTACTGGTGTTAACAGATGAGGAATGTTTTTATATGGCGTTAACTCAACCTGCTTCGGATCAACTAGTATCAACTTAAGATCTGCTGGTGAGTTTCTGTATAACAAACTCGTAAGAAGAGTATTTATCATAACTGATTTACCAGACCCGGTCTGACCTGCTATAAGAAGGTGCGGCATTGTCTCGAGCTCACCAACAATTGGGTGTCCAGAAATATCTTTACCGATTGCAAAGCTGAGCTGAGATTTTGCGTCAGCCCATGCGTTAGTGTCTATAATACTGCGGAGGTTTACCGTTGCGGCCTTTTTGTTTGGCACTTCAACACCAACTGCTCGTTTACCAGGAATCGGGGCTTCAATACGAATAGCTTCAGCGCCGAGACTCAGCGCCAAGTTGCCATCGAGCGCGGTAATTTTAGAAAGCCGGACTCCTGCAGGTGGCTTCAGGGTGTACTGTGTTACCTTAGGGCCAACATTTGCCTCTTCCATTGAAACGTCAATTTTGAAGTCTTGCATGGTATCTTTAATAACCTGGGCATTATGCTTGATATCTCCCGGATCTGCCTTGCTCTGCTTATTGCTCAGAAGATCAATACTCGGTAAGTTCCAGTTTGGATCACTCGCCATTGTAAGCGCATCCTTGCTTTCTTCCACTTTGTCTTGTGTGACACTATTCTTAAGTGAAGAAAGCCGTGGTGAACCCTGTGTATCACGAGTATCGTTTTCTATCGCGACGCCGGTGTTAAGTTTCATCTCATCTACCGAACGAGATATCTTGGTTGTGTCAGCATTTTTTGGGCGCATTTCATCATCTGGAGCTTCTTGCTTGAATATGCTGAAGAATGCCTTAAAGACATCTTTAATCGGAATTTTTAGTACAAAGAGTAGCGAAAGTAGCATTAAAGCGAATAAAATTACGCCTGCCGCAATTGGGCTTAAAAAGCCCGCAACAAATGTGTCGATTCCAGAACCAATTAGTCCCCCACCCTTGCCAGTTTCAACAAGAAGTTTTGATTCAGTAGGATCAACAAACAGGTGGATAAACGAGGCGAGTGTTGCAATAAATAGGAGCGAGCCACCATATACGCTACCGCTGAGCTTATTGTCTTCACTTATGAACTTCTGAACTGTCAGGGTTAATAGAATTACTGGTATAAGATATGCACCATACCCAAACAGTGTTCTTGTGAAGTTAAACATTGCAAGTGGCGCCGGACCGGCGAGGTTAAAAATCGCCAGTAGCAGGAGGACCCCGCCGAGACCAAGAATTACACTGACAACCTGCTGCCACCATCCGTTTGGTAACAGATGCTGAACCTTTGGTGAGGCTTTGGCTGCAGATTTTTTTCGAGACTTTTTTCTTTTTGCCATACCCTAGTAGTATACCATAAGCGTTTAAAAATTACAACACTATTTTATACTTTTTACCACTATTATTGCGCAGCGTCAGCGAGTGGTTTTGGCTTCACGTTGCTGCGGCCGTTTGAACCAATAACATTTACAACCGGGATCAGTACTGGTGAACGCTTCGTGTGCTCGTACAAGTAGTGACTAATATGATCTTTCAGTTCTTGCTTGAACCTATCGAGATCAACCCGAGTGAAGCGCTGTGCAGATGCACGTTTCAGCTCTGCACGAAGACCATCCATTAACTCTGCGTTGTCTCTAATATAGATGAAGCCACGAGTAATGATATCTGGGCTCGTCAGTAGACGGCCAGATTTTCGGTCGATGGTTAGCATAATAACAACCATCCCCTCTTCACTCATAAGTAGTCGATCCTTGGCAACGAGACCAGGCACGATCGCGCCTGTTTGATCTACCAAGACTGCACCAGCTGGTGCCTCACCAGCGTCATAGAACTTTCCTTCTGCATCAAATTCAAGTATTGAACCATTCTTTGCTAAGATAACATTCTCCTGAGGTACTCCACCAGCAACAGCGGCTTTGCCGTGGTATCTTCGGTCGAGCATACCGCCGTGAATTGGTAGTACAAACTTCGGCCGAGTCATCTCCACCATTTCTTTCAGTTCATCTTGGTTTGCGTGCCCAGAAACGTGTAGTGGACCACAGCCATCGATATCTCGTGAAGGGTGTCTGAAAATAGTACAACCAAGTTCAGCAAGGTCATTACCGATCTGCTGGTAGCGTACTTCGTTACCCGGAATCGGTGAAGAACTTACTACAATAGTGTCGCCTTCTTTTAGTTTGATGTGCTTATGTTCGCCAATACTCATACGCTGTAGTGCTGAATTTGGTTCGCCCTGACCTCCAGTACAGACAACTACAAGTTGTTCTTCTGGTACATTTGGTGCCTCGCGCATAGCAATCACTGTACCTTTTGGAATTTTAAGGTTACCTGTTCGTACTGCGATTTCGCCAACAGCCATCATACCGCGGCCGTCGAAGGCAACTTTTCTGCCCGCGGCTGCTGCAGAATTAATAATCATTTGCACACGGTTCATATTAGTTGAGAAGATCGCAACAAATATACGCCCAGCTGTTTGTTCAAAAATGTCATTAAAACTCTTCTGAAGTGTGTGTTCAGTTTGCGTTCTACCAACATATCGAGCGTTCGTACTGTCACTCATTAATAGTAGTGTGCCTTCTTTACCAAGCTCGTTTAAGCGAGCAAGATCTGAAGGGTGCTGATCGAGTGGTTCAGGGTCTAGGCGGAAGTCTCCCGTATTAACTAATCGGCCAACTGGCGTATCGATAACAAGTGTTGAACAATCTGGAATCGAGTGCGTAATTCTGAGGAACTCAATTGTAAACGATGGTGAAATGACGTGTCGTTCGTGGTTATCCATGTTGAGGATAATTACGTCTGGGTTGAGTTCTGTACCACGTTCTTGATTGATATTTTCAAACTGCTTTTCAATCATTCCCGCCGTAAAGTGGCTTCCGCAGTAAATTGGTGCCGGGTATTCTTCACCAACATACGGTAGGGCCGCAATATGGTCCATATGCCCGTGTGTTACCACGTAGGCGCGGATTTTATTCTTAATACCTTCGAGGTACTGAGTTGCTGGAATAGCAAAGTTAACACCTGGTAGATCTACTGAAAGGTCAAAGCCGCTATCGACAATAATTGCATCATTACCGTGTTCTATAACCATCATATTTTTTTCACCGATACCTTCAAGACCACCCAAAATTGTAATTCTGAGTCGATCTGGTTGTGAAAGCGGGATGCTGTTTGCTTGGCGTTCATGGTGCTTTTCAAACACGTTCCAACGGTCAACTGCTTTATCGGCAGTTTCAAAATTACGTCGTGCAGTTCTAATTGCTTCGCCACGGTTTGTCTTCATCTGAGAAGACTGAATTCGCTCACGAGGTGCACGTTCTTGACGCTGTGGTTGTTGATATTTCTGTGCTTTTTCCCGATGTTCCTCGGGGTTTTTTGGTTGCATTCTTGGTTTTACCATTATGGTTTCTCCTTTTCTTATTCTTTAATAAGAGTTTTAAATTTGTTTCAAAATAGTTGGTATACGTGCAAAATCTTCCATAAGAATTTGACGTAAACCTCCGTTATATAACGCTGCTGCAGGGTGATACAACGGCAATAACACCTGCGTTCGGTCTGACATGTTGATATGCTGAAGTTCGCCGTGAACCTCTCCTATCTTCATGCCCGGCAGAAAATAATCCATGCTGTGCCGGCCTAATGTCACAACCAGTTTTGGTTTAATGACATCCAGTTGACGCATCAAGTATGGCCAGAAAGCCTGTTTCTCGTCCGCAGAAGGATCGCGGTTCTTCGGTGGACGATACTTAACTATATTAGTAATATACACGTCTTCACGTCGCATCCCAATAGATTCAAGCATTGTATTTAAAAACTTCCCCGCTGCTCCCATAAATGGCAATCCAGTTTCGTCCTCCTTCTTCCCTGGAGCCTCCCCGATGAAGACAATATCAGCCTCGGAATTCCCGTCGGCAAATACAAGCTGAGTCGCCTGTTCTCGTAGCTCAAGACAAATATTATCTGTAACTATATCGTCCGAAATCTTCAGTAGCTGGGGTGTATTTGAGCTCATACTGCTACGCTGCCCCAGCCTCTAAAATAGTGTCATTAATTTTTTGTGCAGAGACTCCTTGTTCAACCGCAAATGTAACCGCTCTAATTGCGGGTAAAAGCGGGCTCGCAACCGCAGCAAAATCAGGATTTATCCCAGCTTCTGCCAAAAACTCGTGTTGAAATACCGGCGGGAGTTCATCAAATGTGACACCACGGTGGCAGACTCTACTAAAAATTGGCTCATACACTGTCACTCCTAGTTCTGCTGAGACATCAGAAGTTATTTGCTGATACCGCACATGTGCCAGTAACCCTAGGAGTCTCAGTTTATCTTCCCCGGAAGGCATTGTTAGAAATTCGGGAGTCAACTCAGCCAATGTTATTCCTTTGCTGCCTTAATACTTAGGTTCATTCTACCGCGGTCATCGATTGCCATAAGCTTAACTTTTACTTCGTCTCCTTCATTTACTACGTCAGTAACTCGTTCTACACGGCCTTCACCCATTTCAGAAATGTGCACCATGCCATCAAGGCCTGGCATAAATTGTACGAATGCACCGAAGTCCATTACCTTTACAACTCGGCCGTTATAAATTTTGCCAACTTCAGGTTCTTCAACTAGCCCCTTAATCCAATCCATAGCTTTTTCAATTGCAACGCCGTCTACTGCAGAAACAGTAACAAGGCCGTCATCTTTAATATCAATCTGTGCGCCAGTTTCAGAAGTAATTTTGTTAATGGTTTCGCCACCCTTACCAATAATTGCACCAATTTTTTCAGGGTTGATCATAATTTTTTCAATCCGTGGTGCATACGGGCTGAGTTTTTCGCGCGGCTGAGAGATTACGCTAATCATGTGTTCCAAAATTTTAGCTCGGCCGATCTTACCTTTTTCTAACGCTTCACGGAGAATCTCAACCGGTAGTCCGTGAACCTTCATATCCATCTGCAGCGCCGTGATACCTTTTTCGGTACCGGTGACTTTAAAGTCCATATCACCAGCAAAATCTTCAGCGTCAGCAATATCAGAAAGTACGTATGGTGTATCACCGTCCATCATAAGACCCATTGCGATTCCAGAAACTGGTCGTTTTAGAGGTACGCCAGCATCCATAAGTGCCAAACAGCTCGAGCATGTTGCAGCCATGCTGGTAGAACCATTCTGACTCATAATTTCTGTAACTGAACGAATTGCATATGGGAAGTCTTCTTCAGCAGGGAGTACTGCCATAAGCGCACGCTCAGCAAGGTAGCCGTGACCGATTTCTCGGCGGCCCGGTGAACCGATTCTGCGAACTTCACCAACTGTCCAACCTGGTGCGTTGTAATGGTGCATGTAGCGACGTTCACCGTCGTTTTGTTCCATAGTATCAACAACCTGTGCGTAAGAAAGCGGTGCCAGTGTAATAACATTAAGCGCCTGCGTCATACCGCGGGTGAATATGCTTGAACCATGCGTACGAGGTAGTACACCAACATCTGAGCTGAGTGTACGAACTTCGTCTAACTGTCGGCCATCTGGTCGTAGGTTATGGTCAACAATTCCCCTTCGAACATCTTCATGAAGTGCTTTGGTGAATGCTTCGTCGTAATCTGCATGGAGATCTTTATAGGTATCTTCACCGTGCTTCTCTTTAAAGTCTACGTGAAAGGCATCTCGGAGTACACTGACAAGTTCGTTACGTTCTGGGTACGGTACACGTACAGATTCACCAAATTTGCCTTCTACCCAAGTGTTTACCTCTTCTTGAATTGCCGCATCTGGAAGTACAAGTGTATATTCAAGCTTGGCTGGCTGCATTTTTTCTACCAACTCTTTTTGAAGTGCAACGGCTGGCTGCATAGCATCAAATGCCCAGGCTAGCCCATCACCAACGAGCTCTTCGCTGACTTCACTTGCACCAGCCTCAACCATAATAATGGCTTTTTCTGTAGCTGCTACAACAAGGTCTAAATCGCTATTTGCAATCTCTTCTGGTGTTGCAAATGCTTTAAATTCATCATTTACACGTGCAACGCGGAGTCCTGCAACAGGACCTTCAAACGGTGCACCAGTAAGTGAGAGTGCCGTAGAGAGTGCAATCATTGCAACCATATCTGGGCGGAAGCTTGGATCCATAGATAGAACTGTAGCAACTGCCTGTACCTCTTGCCTATAGCCCTTTGGGAACAGTGGTCGAATTGGACGATCAATCAATCGGCCAATTAACACAGCATCGTCAGAAGGTCGGCCTTCTCTTTTAATGAACCGACTGCCGCTGATTTTTCCAGCTGCATAAAACTTTTCTTCATAATCGACTGAAAGTGGAAAATAATCCATTCCGCTAATCGGCTTTTTACCAACCATAGCTGTACCAAGTACAACTGTATCGCCGTAGCTAACAAGTACTGAAGCTGAAGTTCTAAAACCAAGTCGGTTAACTTCAAATTTAAGTGTACGTCCGCAAAGCTCAGTTTCTACACTGATGATATCTTTACCGAACGGGTTAATAATGTCTGACATATACAATGTCCTTTCAAAGTTACGCTCAGAGGCAGAATACAACGCTCCTTTTATAGTAAGGAAAGCTGCTGTTCTGCACCCAAGCACTAGTATTTAGAATGTACGCGCATAAAAAACACCCCGAGTCAGCTCGTCTCATGCGTTTGATTTTTTATGAGCGCTCGCCTAGTCCTCCATAGCCTTGGCGTAGGAGGATTCCCGCGAATTCTCTACTTTCGTAGACCGAGTTTTTCAATAGTAGCTTTGTAGCTAGAGTAGTTCTGATCTTTCAGATATGAAAGTAGCTTTTTACGCTTTCCAACCATCTGAAGTAGCCCACGTCGAGAGTGATTATCTTTTTTGTGCACCTTGAGGTGCTCAGTAAGTTCTTTTATTCGTTCAGTTAAGATTGAGGCCTGTACCTCTGGTGAACCAACGTCATCTTTCGCACGTTGTGTCTTTTTAATTGCTACTGTCTTCTTTTCGGTTGTAATCATTCAATTCCTTATTTCTTATTCCATCATCCGCCTAGGCGGATCCAGTAAGTTACATTAACGATGGGAGCTAGATTCGCACTCCATCAATGGCGTTACGCACCATTCTAACAGATGCGATTACAAAACACAACACCTACGCCAATTGGTTCTGATGTTTCTCTTCTGCACTCATCTGCGAATATCGTTGATACATATTAGGGTCACGTACATGGAGCTTCTCTGCTAAGTCCTGCAGAGTACTCACTGAATTATGTTCTCGTACCCAACCGGCGGAAAAAACATGCTTAAAAATACGTTCATCTGTAAGCTCGCCCTCAGTATGTAACCTGCTGGCGACTAAGGCCAATAAATCGAGTGGATCTTCAGCGTCCCTAGAGGCAGAAGTAATGAAGTCTAAACCGGTAGCCACGCGACTCTGAAGTGTATCTCTGTCATCGCCAGCTGCATGCAGATATTCAACAAATAAACGTGGGAGCGCAAACCCGGCGAGTGTATTTCTGGGTGCCAACTCTTCAGTGTATTCCTCTGGTACTGACTCCGGTTCGTATTTACCGACAGGCTCACCTGCTTTACGGGTAAGATTCTTCATCATTTCGGCGCTAAGGCTCGGGTTTACCTCAGAAATTTCACGAAGAATCTGTCCAAACCAAAAATTAGTCTCCGCGTATCGGCGAAGCATAGCCTCCGGCCCTCTCCCTGGGTCGGTATTATTTGGATTCGTTACTTCTATAGCAACCGGACACCCAGCTGGCCACGCAAGTGCAAGTGCTTGCTCGTGAGTAGATAAATCACCAACATTATTTTGAAGGTAGTCACCAACAAAACTTCCGGTTCCAAATTCAAAACTATCTTTATGCTTCACTTATTCACTCTTTAGTTTGTCTAGAGTAGTTAAAAAACTCTGAACGTGCGGCTCACCACCAGGTAGCTTATGCAGGGTTAGTGGTTCGGCGTCCGCAATACTTTGAGGTTTTAGCGGTATCTCTTCAATGTAGTGCGTATCCTCGGTTCCCTCGACTATCTGGTCTGCTGCAGCTTCAGATGCGTACTGAATTTTTCCATCAATCTCAACGGCTATGAATCCATCAATGTGCGCAGGTTTAATAACTGCAGCCGGTTTATAAAGCTGAGGAATTTCGACACCGTCTGGACCTTTTCCATTATGAACTTCTATTACAACGGGCTTATCGTACAGTCGCACACCGGGTCGAAGAATCACCGCCTCATCTCTAACTTCTGCCCCATCCGCCATAAGTTCTTGTAGAGGCGTGGTCGTCACCCCAGATTCAGCTCCAACCTTTGCGCGCTTAGGTTGATTCTCTGCAGAGTCAGGGTCGAGTCCGTGAAGTAATAAACCGACTGTCAAAAGACCAAGAAGAGCGAGTGCACCCTTTCTATCTCGTAAAGACACTTGATGTTCTGCAGGGTTGTGAAGTCCCGGCGCTGCGCCTTTGTATTCTTTGCGACTATTTTTTATTTTATGTTTCATGATTATATGATAGCAAAATTTAGCATATTTGTCAATAGCTTGCCTCTGGTATATACTTATAAATAAGCATGGAACGTGATCCTTTTATTCCTGAAGACCGTAGCCCAGAGAAAAAATGGGATTTTTTTGAAAAACCCGAAGAAAAAGATGAAGAAGCAGTAGAAAAACCAAAAAAGAAGTGGTTTTTTGAAAAAGAAGATACTAAAGCCCCATCTGATGATGAAACAAAGAAGAACCCTAAAGACGCGGCTGCATCAGAAAAAGACTTAGAAAAACTCAGCCCCGAGGAACAAAAACACGTGCTCGCTAAACAGTACGTTGCTAATCGAGCAGAACAACTCCGTGAAGAGCTTGGCACTAAAGAACCTGGCTCTGCAGAAGCGATTGAAGTAACTGCAGACCTCGAACTTATCGCCGCGCTCGATGAAAAACTTGATAACCCGGAACTTGAGGTTGACGAAGCTGTAGAAGAAGCCTATCAACAGATCATGGAACGTCTGGATGAAATACTCCAGACAGCTGATGAAGAACTCAGTGATGACCTAACCGAAGAGGTTGAACCTACTGAGGCGTTGGAAGAAACTACAGAAGAAGTTACCGAAGACACCACAGAGTCCCCTATCTGGGTGAACCCAACCAACAACCCTCCACGTCGGAACCCACAAGTAACACAACCTCAGACATCGCGCGGAACTACAACACCAGGTGGCCAAGCTAAGCCAACCCCTAAAAGCGAATCAACTCGCATGCAACCACAAACAGAATCTGTGCCGAAGCACAATCCAGAATCAACCCGGGAAGTCCGTAAAAAACGAGCCGGCAGCTTTGCTGTTTCAGAAGCTCTCAGTCAGATGCTCGGTAGAAGATATGAGTCACCTGCCGAAGCAGTACCCCAACACCCTACAGAAAATCCTGAGCGAGTCATCAACCCCATAAGGCGTACTATCGCAGAAAAAGAACGTCGAGTACGTAAGTTGGCCATAGAACAAGTGGTAAGTAGCCCGGTTGCAGAAGAAGTTAGCACAGCACTGCATAGCGCCGCGGAAACCCCCACATACAGCGCAAACCAGATGCCTTATTTTGAAGGCAATCCCATCAAATTAGAAACTGTGCATAGTGCACCTAATCACATAGCAGAAAATCAACTAAAAAGAATGTCTGACCGACCAGTTACCAAAGAAACAAATCGTAATTTGCAGCAGGCCTCAACATCAGAACTTCTACAAATTGGAGACAAAATTAAGATCGATGGCACATCGCTCCGATCATTGTATGCAAGCAACAAAATAGACCGCGATGGTCTCACGAAAATTATTAAAGAGGCACTAAAGGGCGGTGATGTAAAAGGCGCGATCTCTAAAGCAACACTTGGTGCCGAAGCACAGCGTGGAAGAGCTATAGAAATGCGTCATGATGACCTGGCAACCGAGGGCTTCAACGGCATTGATGTTACATCTCAGTCTGCCGCGGCCCAACAACGAACAGACCAAATACTCGAAGCACTGAAAAAGGTAAACCATACCACAGCTACCGAGCTTGAAAAAAATACCAGTGCAACGGGCACGGTTCAACCAGAAGTATCTGGCAACAAAAAATTAGTAGGTATATCAATTGCTGCAGCAGTTGCAATCAGCATTACTGGCATAATCACCGCGGTACTATTCTTACTGTAAGCTGTTACGCCCGAACTTCTACAACAGTGCCACCAAGCGACTGTGTGAAGTATGTATCGTGAGAGATATAGAGTATTGAACCGTGATACTGCTTCAGCGCGTCTTCAAGCTCTTCAATACTTGGCAGATCAAGGTGATTTGTTGGTTCATCGAGCACGAGTATCTGCGGATCACCCGCGAGCATGCTAATCAGTTGGAACCGAGCCTTCTGGCCACCACTTAATCTGCCGATCTTCATACCACCATCGGCATGTGGGTTAAACAGGTAATCACTCAGGAGCTGTTTAATCTTTTCATCCGTGATTGGTAGCCCCCTAGAAAGGTGCATAGATTCAATTGCGTCACTCAGTGTTTTTTCTAAATAGTCTGAACTAATTTCTTGTTCATACACCCCAATTCTGAGCTTTTTTTCATGTTCTATTACACCGGTAAACACCGTCGGAACAGGCTTCTTTTCAGCCACACTATCTAAAATTGTACCGACAAGCGTTGTTTTACCGGCGCCATTACGCCCTTTTAGTTCAACTTTGCCACCGATCCGAAGCTCAAAACTGACTGGCTGGAAAAGGGCTGATTCTCCGTAACCAAGACTCACGTTATCTACCTTTAGGAGTACTCGTTCACTCTTGTCGACGGCAGTTTTAGTGCGGACTCGAATATTACGTGCCTTGTGATTCTCGTACGATTCACTAATTTTGGTACCGAGTTCACTGGCAGATTCACGATCAATCCAGAATGTTGGCTTTTCTAGGTTCTGTAACTCCGAGAGTTCTTTAACAGACTTCGTTTCTAGTGATTTAAATCGCTGAATAGTGCCCGGATCACGTGCACGTTCTTTAAATCGTCTGAAGCGGACAATGTCATTTTTAAGATTCGCTATCCGTCTCTGCGTGTTTTCAAACTCATTAACCTCAGAACTCATACTCTGCGTATTAGAACGGAGGTAATCTTTGTAATTGCCCTTAAAACTGAAGGCTTTGCCGTCTCTAATCTCTATAATTCGGTCTACTACACCCAGTACATCTCGGTCGTGCGTAATGACCACTACGGCCTCTTTGGTAGATTTAAACCAGTTTACAAATGAAGCCTTGGCAATGTAATCCATGTGGTTTGTTGGTTCATCTATTAGTGCTAAATCTGCGCGGGCACGCTGAACTTTTACAAGTTCTACCATCCGCTTTTGACCACCACTCAGACTACCAAGCGTAACGGTGTTGATGTCTATTTCTAATTGATAATCAGACAGTGCCCTATTCACATCGTTTTCAACCTCGTAGTATCCGAGATCTGTGAAACGCTCGAGCGAATCACTGTACTTTTGCATTTTTTGGGTACTGTCACCCATTGTTTCAGGGTATGTTTCTAAAATATGTTTGAGCTTCGCGTACTCGGGCAGATCGGCCAAAATGTACTCTAAAACTGTTGTTTCTTCAAAGCCATGGTGTTCTTGCCGGCTTGAAACCATAACAATGTTTTTACCAAGTGATATCTGGCCATCAAAATCAGTATCTAAGCCAGACATCAGATTGAATAGTGTTGATTTGCCCGTTCCATTACGTCCAATTAAACCGACCTTCTCGCCGGCTTCAAGACTAATTTCTAGGTTTTTATAGAGTTCATTGCTACCAAACCCTTTTGCAGCAATTTTAATACTCGCTATCATTCTACTTCCTTATCATTTCGGTAATTAATACTACTCCACTCTAGTTAGTGGAGTACAGTGCCTGCCTGAATTTTACCAATTGCAAATATATTCATTGCCTGTAGTATAACAGATCACTGTATATCTTTTAATCTGGCGAGATCTCGCTCAATTGTACCCAGATCTTCATCTGTAAGCCGCCCAGTGCCATCAGCGGATAATTCAGTTAGTCTATCAATAATAAATTGTTCATCTTCTACAGAAAGCTCTTGAGTAGCTTCACCATATTGATTTACCTTCATAGTACGAGCAACACTATTCTCTCCGTCGGCATGGTAGACCTTATTTGATTCACCGATTCTCAGGACCTGTGTTCTGAAGAATTCAGTACTGGAATACGGCACGTCTACTGTTACCATTTCACCTTTGCTATCTGGCAACTCGGTAGTAATCACTGAGGTCTCTGTGGCAGAAATTTCCGGCTGGACTTCAATAATGACTACAGGTAGGTTGTTTTGCTCGGCATACGCAATTAAGTCTTCATTTCTCTCAGGCGAGCCAAGTCGCCTTCCGTCTGGTGATTGTTTTATGAGCACACCTATCGGCGTAGTGCCGTCAAATGCCATATCGATTTGATTGTATTCAGAGGGTGCAGCGGGTTCTATAATACTCTCGGTCTTATCTCTTCGATCGCCCTGAATCTCACCACCCACGTCCATATATGCAACACCAGAAACTGAGTCTTCACTAGGCTGGGCAACTAGAATACCGCCTTCGCCTGAAAATGTGCCCTGATGCTTATTGCTGATTAAGCTCGTCATCAGTTTAGTATCACCACGCTCATGACCAATTTCTGCTGCTCGATGCGCAACATCACCGAGGGGGACATGTACTAAAAAGCGGTATACCTCATCTGGGGTATATACTCTTTCTTTGGGATCTGTAAGGCTAAATGTTTCGGAGTCGGCAGTTTCGGGGCCAGTCGTAACGCTAGGATAATACTTTTCCTTTAAATGTGCTGATAATTCTTGTATAAATTCAGGCCTCAGCTGATCAGCTTCGTCTGGGTCAGTAATACTTTGATCAAAATGTGCTAATTCTTGTTCGGCTTCATCTAATACCATCTCTTTTGTGATATGCATGCTTTCTTCCGAAGAATCGGCGGATTCAAAGCCCATTTCACTCTGAACAAGACGCTCGAATGCAACGTCAAACCTATCTAGAATATCCTCAGTCGGACCATCGTTGCCTACCTCTGTAATCCACCACTCGGGTGTAATTTCAAAGCCGGTGATCTGTTGTACGGCAATTACGGCATCATTAATATCACCTGAGAAAATTTCTCGGCTTTTTGGAACGCTTGGTTTTTCTAGAATTTTTTGTGTTTCGTGATTCATTGTTTATGCGCTTCTTAAAAGTACATTAGCGTTGTTTCGTCCATTCTGAGTTTTGAGTTTCCCTGATAGTGATTTAGCTTCGTCTGGCCGATTCGTATGTATAGCCTTCTTAATCTCGTTCAAGAGGTGCCTATCGAAAGTAACCTGTGCATTGTTTCGTCCATTTTGAGTAACTGTTAGAGTAGCTAACTGCTCTGCCCGGTCTATATCGCCAGCTATACCAGCTTCTGTGAGAAGCCTGAGCACGTGTCTATCAAAAGCTATTTGAGCGGTGTTTCGTCCATTCTGAGTAACTGGTAGAGCGCGTAGTCTTCCGGCAAGGTCTATATCGCCAGCTGAACCAGCTTCTGTGAGAAGCCTGAGCACGTGTCTATCGAAGGCAACTTGTGCATTGTTTCGTCCATTCTGAGTTTTCTCAGATTTAATAGTTTCCTTAAGTAACCGCAACTCTGCGTTCATTTCTTCAACTCGTTCTTTACCCACTTTTCCGAGAACGTCTTTCTTTTCATCAACTTCAGTCTGGGGCTCTGAGCTATCTTCAACTTCTTCAGCAACTGGTTCTGCAGGCTGACTAGCCTCTTGACCTTTAATAAGTATGCTCAGTAGTGCAGCACCGGCACGCTGTGCCATTCTTTCAGACGTGTCTAGCTCACGAGCTAGCTCTAAAAGCGAACGGCTCTCAGTATCTTCACCGAGTCGAAGTGCCATTTTAGCAGCGAAGTCTGGATCAGGGAAAAGTCGTAGCTTTTCGACTACAGTTTCGGTATCACCTAAGTCAGCATGTGATTCGGCGGCGGCTATATACTGCTTTACTACATCTGGGTTGATCACTTCTATATCTTCTAGTAGCACCTGATCTGGAAAAGGAAATGGCTCATTGGTAGATGCTTCAGACGTAGGATCCATCAAATCTGATTTACCGCCTTGTATAACGGTGAGTTTTGGTTTTGGGTTATCGGACATAACTAGAATGTATCATAAATATTAGATTTTGTCAATGCTGATGGCATCTTCAATCGAATACTTGGCAATGCGGGTACGACGAAGTTGCTGGCAGTATGCGCCGGTATTGAGGGCCTTGCCAATATCTTCTACCAAAGTACGAATGTAGGTGCCGCTACTAACATCACAAACACATTTCAGGTACGGATAATTATAATCTATAAGTTCTAACCTAAAGATCGTCACCTGACGGGGCGGAATGACTACTTCTTTGCCTTCTCTAGCAAGTTTGTAAGCACGCTTGCCGTCTACTTTAATGGCTGAAAAAGCTGGTGGGATCTGTGTTATCTCCCCCTTAAATTGCCCGAGTGCTGTTTTCACTTCTTCAATCTCGGGTTTTCGATCTTCAGTCTGGGTTAATTCACCCTCTGGGTCACCCGTCGTGCTAATTTCGCCAAGTTTTGCGGTGAATTCATAGGTTTTATCAAGTTTCAAAAATTCGTCGGCTTTTTTGCAGCCTTCACCAAGTAGAATAATTAATAAGCCCGTTGCAAACGGGTCAAGTGTGCCTGCATGGCCAACACGAAGTTGTTTTTTAGTCGGCTTCTTACCCTTAGCTGTGTACTCAGCCCGAATTTTGCCTCGTATTTTGGCAACCACGTCAAAACTAGTCCAGCCTACTGGTTTATCTACAGGTAGAATGTCATCTTCTGTATTCATCATCTGACAGTATACCTCACAAATCGTAACATGGATCCCGGATTAGAGTCCGGGATGACAAAGACAATCTACCAAACCTGTCATTCCTGCCTTCGCAGGAATGACACCAGACTCTATTCACCGTACCCACTACTGAGTGGGCGGCAACGGGAAGGTTGAATGGTCGGTGTTTACAGGAGGTTTACCCTGCATCTCTAGATTCTTATCTACTGCGGCATCGTATTGGGCACCCATTTGGTCTAGTTTTGCCTGTCGAGTGGCTTCTTTTTCAGCATTTTTTGCAGCCATATCATCACCTGCCTGGGTCCAAGAGTTCTGGCTTTGTGGCACACCTTGCATGAATGCAGGGCCTAAATCTGGCTGGAATCCTGCAGTTGGATCTGTTGGCTGGCCAGGCATAGGTGGAAGCGGTGGCATACTCGGCGCACCCGGACCGCCTGCCATACTTGGTAACGGAGGAAGTGGTGGCATATCTGGCATCGGTGCACCCGGGGGCGTAAACGGTACATTAGGCTGATTTGGCGTGCTTGGAGCCTCTGCATGTGGCTGCATAAAGGCATCCACCGGGGATGGCTCAGCAGCTGCACTAGCCACAGAGTTATTTTGCACCACTGCTTGTGCCTGCATTTCACCTGCGGCAGCATCTGGGTTTATCACCTGCTCCGGAGAAGGTATTGCCTGCAATTGTGGCAACTGGGCTTCTTCCCTAACCGGAGGAAGTGGATTTGCGCCGATAGATTCGGTTGGGTTATTACTAGGATCAAACGGTGCGGCTTCATTTACGTCTTCAAGCGCTCGACGAGCAGCCGCAATCGCATCTTCAGATTGACTACCACCAGAACCGTGTTCGAGCATCGTGTTATTTTCTGCTTTTTCTAGTGCAGTCTGCGCCTCTTGATCTTCTTCGGCCCGACTGGTAGTTGCATTTAAAGTACCTCCAAAAGCAGGTTTTTCTGCCACATCCTTGTCCGCTTCGTTAATAATTTCCGGGACTACTGATGCAGAAGTATCTAGCATGTTCCTGTCGTCGATTCGCACTGGGCTTGGTTCAGATTTAATTAACGGTGGTGCCGGTGGTTCGGTAGGAGCCTCTGGCGTGTTCACCAGTGGCGCAGGAATCGAAACAGGCGGAGTCACAGCAGTCTTCTCAGTTGGCTGTGGTGGTACTAGATCTGGTTTTTTTACGGTATTCGGCTGTGAATTATTCTGCTTTTTAGGGGGCTGAATCGGTTTTTTTGTATTTCCACCATGGTCTAATACCATTTCACCGTTGTCGTCTGGTTTTGCAGAATCTTTAGAAGTGTCTTTTGTTCGAACAGACTCGCTAATCATTCCCTCTTGGCGAAGGTTCGTCGCAATTAACTGCTGATTTGCGCCCGCAGCCATAAGCTGAGCAGCCATAGTCATAACTTTTGGACTAGTTTTTTCATTAGAAAAACGATTAGTCTCAGCCACTATACCTGTAAGAAGTGCCGTGCTAATCTGTTCGTCTAGTAAGCCGCTGCCAAACGATTCACTAATACTTACGAGCATTTCGGAGACTGAACTTGCGGCACTATCTGACCAATCAATTGAACCGAGGTTACTAACTTTGCCATTTGCATTAATCGTAATGACTTCTGCATCATGGAGTATTCGTCCGTGTGCCACGATTGCCTTATCAAGATCTTCTTTTTTTGTAATTCCGAGACCAATAATAATATCAACGTTGAAGTCACCCTGACTGAACTGGAGATCTTTTTCAGAAATTACCGTTCTGTAAGGGGTAATAAACACCTTTACAACATCATCTTCGACTTTGTAGCGGAGTTTATCTGCTTTTTCTTTATCAAGTGCAATAATAAAATCACGAAGTGAATCTACTGTGCGTTCAAACGTCTTTTCTGGATCTAAAAACTCAATGGCCGGTGGCGTTTTACCGCTAAAAACAGCTGTTACGTGTTTTTGTAGTTTACCAAGTAAGAACGTCAACGCAAGTGCTGCAGAAAGCTCATCGACTGTTGGGGTACCGCCAACTGTAACCAGTATATTTTTAGAACCTGTAACTTTTTCAACAATTTGTTGTTTTACGTTAACTACAGGCGCCTCAACGGGAGCTGTGGGTTCATTGGTTGATTGTGCTGTTTGTAATGGATCCATAGTTGTTTTTTATTTTGATGCTATACATAACCAGTATAAACGTAAACTGCGGCATGTCAACATATTCACTACTGATATAACACTTTACCAAATCGTCAGTTTACGGTATACTTGTCACCTGACTACAACAATAGTTAATAAATCACCTGCGTATCTGTTGAAACACCTCAGCGCACCAGGGTAAAGGAGAACGTTCTACATGCCAATCATTAAATCTGCTATTAAACGCATGCACCAGACTGCAAAGCGAAAAGCACGAAACCAAGTTACTAAGCGCACCCTTCGCACAGAAGTTAAAGAATTTTCTGCTGCAATTGAAGCAAAAGACGCTAAAAAAGCTGGCGAAGCTCTTAAGAAAGTACAGAGTGCACTTGATGTTAACGTGAAGAAGAATATTCTAAAAAAGAATACCGCTGCACGCAAAATGAGCCGTTTAACTGCTCAAGCTAAAGCAATTGGCGTAAAACCTACTGCTACAGCTAAAAAAGCTGCACCTAAGCCAGCTCCAAAAGCAGCCGCGAAGCCTGCAGTCAAAGCTCCAGCCAAGAAGCCTGCTGCTAAAAAAGCACCGGCTAAGACTACAGCTAAAAAAGCTCCTACTAAAAAATAGTAGTCACAACAGTATTAATAAAGATTCCTGCCTACGTAGGAATGACCTCACTAGTGGCCTAGTACAGTGCGAGAACGGTGTGTTCGAGGGCTCGCCAAGGATCATTGACATTGCTTTTGAGTGCGATGTCGAGTTGAGCGACTGTATCTAGAATTGTACTGAGCTTGTGTGTAGACATATTTTGTGTGAGGCGTTTAGTTTTGCTCACAACATAGGGGTTTATTTTGTGATCTTTAGCGATCTCACCATCGCTTCTATCAGATGCTGTTTGAACCGCTGCTAAAATATGGGCCTGCCAAATTAACATTGAAGCTATTTGAAACGGATCTTCGTGTGCACCTTCAAGCGCAAGAAGCGACTGTATTGCCCTATCACTTTTGCCGCTCATCGCAAGTTCAAGCAGTTCGAAAATTGTATCTCGCGGGTTTTTGTCTACCAGTAGTTCTACTGACTCTTTCGTAACCGCTGGCTCATACGCGACTAACTTAGCGATCTCCTGCGCCAACCGAGACTGATCGCTTCCGCAATATACGAACAATAACTGTGCCACCTGCCGAGATATTGAACCACCCTCTTGCTTCACTCGCTCTTCAATCCAGCGAATAGCATCTTGGTCACTCATCTCTGTAAATTCATGAAATTCAGTATCTTTTTTGAGGGTTTTGTACAGACTCGTACGCTTATCTAACGAGGCTTCCACCAGAACAATAGTTACTTCTTCGGAAATATGCTTAATCTGAGAGACGAACTGTTCGACTACACTCTTCGCCAATGAAAGATCTCGAATAACTACAAGCCTGTGTGTCGCAAATAGTGAAACTCCACCGAGCGCAGAAGCTAATACTTCGGGAGTAAGTTGCTCTCCTGTGTATGATTCAGCTCCATCTGCACCATGTTTTTCTATAAATTCTTTCTTCAAATTAACAAGAAAGGCTCCGCGCGCAAAGCTATTACTACCCGTAAGTGTAATTACCATTTGTTTCTCCAGACTCTGATACAATATCTCATTCCTTACAGTATACCAGTGCTCTCGGTTACCTCGACAAACTTATGTCGAAGAAGTACACTATGAGGCAATGAGAGAAGCACATCGAAACAGAGTGAGAGATTCAATTCTTGCAAACGCACGCGAACAAGGACAGTCAACGCCCCCTATAACCGAAGCAGTAGTCAGGACTTCTGGGGCAGTATATATGCCGGGCATTCGTACGGCCGGCGGTATCGATGCGATTCTTGCACCCAGAAGTGAGCGCCAACAGCTTGCATGGAATATAGCCCTAAACCCTGAAATGCACTCGGGGCAAATTGAAGGATACAGAAAAAGCGAGGCTCTTCGCAGAATACCCATAGTCGGTACGTATATTGCTGATATCCTCGTTCACCATACACTCCAAAAGTAACTATACAACCTGGCACTTCGGGCAAATATGCGTGCCGCGTGCGGCTATTTTTATTTTAACTATTTCAGTACCAGGGTGTCTCGGACACGGCATGCCTTCTTTTCTGAACACCCGAGCGAAGTCTATATAACTCCCCCGTTTACCTTCAACGTTTACGTAGTTTCTGTCTGTTGAACCACCCTTTTCTATCGAGAGCCTGAGTACATATTGAATTTCAGTGAACAACTTTTTTAACTTATTTTGCGGTACGTCTTTCACTCTGGTTGCAGGATGTATTTTTGCGCCCCATAAACTTTCATCTGCATAAATGTTGCCAATACCGGCCAGGACTGTTTGGTCTAAAATTGCAGCTTTAATAGTTGTGTTCTTCCGCCGCTGCAACCGACCGATGAATATTTCTGGCGTAAAATCATCTTCCAGTGGTTCAGGCCCCACCTTCTTCATAAAATCGATGTTCGGTACTTCAACCGTTGGTAAAAGCCTCATCCAACCAAACTTTCGTTGATCATTAAAGTAGAGCACTGCATTATTGTTGAGGATTAACTGGACACGTGTAGATCTGTCGGGTAACTTTCCAATCAGCGAATCGTTTGGATGCCCAGCCCCAAAATTATCTGCACCTCTATACACAATTTGTCCGGTCATTTTAAGATGTATGACTAACGTATAGTCTGTATCAAGATCAATCAATAGTACCTTAGCGCGCCTGCGGATATTGGTAACTTTTGCGTCAATTAAAAACTGCTCGACATCATTCGAGCTATTAGGAAAACTCTTTGGAGTATCATGTGTTTCGCTCACGACCCTATGACCGACGAGTAATTTTATGAGTCCAAGACGGACAGTCTCTACTTCAGGAAGTTCTGGCATACCACCATTATAAGTAAATACGTGTTAGATAACTACAGTTCGTAAGTATCAGCCAGAGTCTTAACGAGCGCCATTCCCCCTACTGTACGTTCAACGGGTCTATCATCTCCCGGTACAGATATTTCGGGTGTGTAGCCTACCGCAGCCTGACTCTGGTCCTTTTTTGGCTCTATAAAATAACCCCCGTCAAATACGTGCATTTCGACATGAGGGTTTGATGCCCCGCCTGGATAATAACTACTCATTGACTCTGCCATAATACGCCTTTGTTTTTATGTTGCTGTTGATACCTCTGCATACGTTATAACGCTCATGCTTATTCTGGTCAACAGTTTGTTGTCAAAAAGAAACAGGACAGAATAGCTCTGACCCGTTACAGAAAATAATACGTGCTAATTATCACTATTATTTTTGATGAGCGAGACAAGTTCAGCTTTAAACGTACCGAAGTTTTCATAATTAACAGCTGCCATGCCCGCAGAACGAGCACCTTCGCAATTAGATTCTATGTCATCTATAAATAGTGATTCTTCAGGTTCAACTCCCAGTCGAGAACACGCCAGCTCAAAAATCTCTGGATATGGCTTGACCATCCCAACATCACCAGAGACAACCCTGTCATCAAACAGTACTTTTACTTCGTGCGGAACATAGGTATCAAACCAGCCACTTCCGAGGTTACTTATTAAACCAATTTTATACCCCTGAGACTTTAACTCGGACATATACGATGTGAGTTGCGTATTAACATGGTATCCGCTCGAAAGAATCTTGTTCGCCTCATTTATCGATACCCCAATGAGCTCCGCCACCTGCTCAACAAGTTCGACTCTGCCTAGTAACCCAACGTCAGCTTGATGACTCAGCTCAGTTAATCGTGCAGCGTCTGCTGGGTGCTTCGCTTCAAGCGACTGCTGACTGGTAAGCATGACTACACCAAAACAATCAAAAAATATAACCTTAATCATTCATTTATCATAGCAGACCGCTAGCAAAGCGGTTTGCTAATCTGCCAGATTGTATCGAACATTACTGCAAACGTTTCGGCAGTCTCCTGAGAATCAATAATAGTCGCGAACTGCTTGTTATACGAAGATACCACCAGAACACTCTGATCAAAAATTATAATTGTAGATTTAAATGTACCACACATTGAACTTGGCATTATTCGTGGCTTCCGACGCTCAATATCACCTGCCTCAACTGCCGAAGACGTCTCCTGCGATTCCCAGAGTGACGTTGCGTATATATCCCGCTCAGCACGCATTCGTTTAAAGTATGCAATATATTCAGGCTGTGAATTACGGAAAAAGTTATCTTTCGGGGCCATAATACGCCAGTTTTTTGATTTGCAGTACAACGCCCGATCGACCGCCGCGTGAATTCCCTCGGTACCATAGTAATTTGTAACTTCTGGGATGCTCTGGAGAGCAATTGCTGGAACAGGAAACAACGGTATCACCTTCTCTAGCTCCTCAAGTTGGTTCTCAACCTGTAATTTACGATTGATCAGCAACCGTTTCAAATCTGTGGCGGGCGTCATTGTATACTGCAGCTTTCCATCTTGTTTCGACTCCGAAGCCAAGCCTTTTTCTACGAGTGTATCGAGGGCATGATACGCAGTTGTGCGCTTAACTTTACCCATTTCAACCAACTTTGCAACGTGAACAGACCTGAACTGCAATCCGTTCAGATATAAGCTTATTTCGGTTGAACTGAGTCCAAGTTTTTTTAGAATTTTTACGACATTATTCATTTTTTTCCTCTGTTACTATAGTG
>JAGOUG010000029.1 GCA_018061375.1 Candidatus Saccharimonadota bacterium | reverse complement strand
ATGCTACTTTTGGCAGGAGTCGGCGGAACAATAGGCGGCTACCTTCCTGTTGTGCTCGGAGCTGGTGGCCTCTCCGGTTGGAGCCTACTTGGAAGTTTTGTAGGTGGAATGATCGGAATATTTATCGGATTTAAACTCTCCAATTAGCTGGTGTGTAGGTTGGTGTTTATGCTATAATTAAATTCTAGTATGAGCTTACTAGAACATCAGAAATATGGCCTGCAATCGCAGGAACACATAGCGGCAGATAGCCGCTTTTTTTATGCCCCAGAGTCTGAGAATGAATCTTACTTCGCACGGGTTATAAACTTTACGAACGCGTTCTTGGAATACTATAAGTTACCTGAACTCGAGGACCTTACCGTTGTTCAGTTACGAAAACAGGGTACATTTTTCACGCCGATAGTTGTTGCCGAGCAAGGTGAAACCGTAAGTCTATTATTAAATTGCTCTGCACTGAAAAAGCCAAAAAAACCACTATGGGAACTATCTATTGCGCTTGACGGCAGCAGAGCGGTACACCAAGTAAATCTTTCCGAAGGTCTGCATTCACTCAGTAAACACTATGACAGGCAGGGCAAACTGAGATCGATTACGACTGAGACTGCAGATATTCATTCGGTATGGGAGGCGGTCGAAACAATGCTGCAAGATTCGTTGACACACGATCATGTTTCTAAAATTATAGCTCCGAAGCACTCAAAACATCCTGGTGCTATATTGATTGGGGATACGTCAGGATCAGATGTTTCAGGAGAGTCGGACGCAGAGTTTGGTCAACCGCCACTTTTTGAAGTACCCCCAACTCCAGCTGAAGCGAAGGAAGCCCTCGCCGAGATGTTCGATACGGTAAATTTTGAACAATCCTTAAAGCTGTACCAAGCCGGGCTGTTTCACATTAGTGTTCGGCACAGAACTGATACTCCTGAAGCGCAGTTCTATATATTGGTAGAGACACTCACCGAGCTTGCAGTCGAAGTCCACAACACAAGTCCTGTAGGATCCTGATACACTAGCAGTATATGGTTTTAAATAAGTACGTAATTGCAGTCAGTGGTGGAGTTGATTCAGTCGTGCTGCTCGATATGATCGTAACTGGTAGATTGAAGTTGGTAGATGGTGTCTGGCAACAATCTGAGCCAAAGTATCAAGTACAAACTACTGATAGCCAATTTATTGTGGCTCATTTTGACCACGGCATCAGAGAAGAGTCGGGTGATGACGCACGGTTTGTCGAACAGTTGGCAGAGTATCATGGCTTACCGTTTGAAAAAGGTAGTGCAGAACTGGGATTTGGGGCAAGTGAAGATAGGGCTCGGCGAGAGAGGTATTTTTATTTGCGACAAGTTTGCAAAAAGTATAACGCACCAACAATTGTAACTGCACATCACCAGGACGATTTGGTGGAAACTGTAATCATTAACCTTATTCGAGGCACTGGCTGGCGTGGTTTGGCAAGTCTTGAATCTACTCCGGTAATTTCACGTCCACTGCTTGGGATCAATAAAAATGATATTTTAAGCTATGCAAAACGGTACAATTTACAGTGGGTTGAAGATTCTACAAATATCAACCAACTGTACCTCAGGAACTATATTAGACACACAGTTGTTCCAGCTGCGGTTAAGACCGATTCCGAGTTCAGTAGCAAGATGTCAGAGATCGTAACAACCATGCAGAACTTAAAAAAAGAGATAGATTCTGAGGCTAGTGCAGTACTTACGCAGGCTCATATTAGTGAAGATTACTTTGTGTATTCTCGGCACAAGCTAACCATGTGGCCAGAAGTGGTTGCCAGAGAGGTTATATACCGCACACTCATTTCTATAGACCCAGATTGGCATCCGACAATGCAGCACATCAAAAAGACCCTACATTTTGCAAAAACCGCACACGTCGGTAAAACTTTACGTGTGAGCAAAAAGCTAATAATTGAAAGCAAAAAGCGACACGTAGAGTTTAAAAAGTACTAGTGTTGTGCTACTGTATCAAGGTATAAAAGGAGACTAGCAAATGGACGCAAAAGCGCCGAAAAAAACCACCCCGAACCGTAAGAACACCCTTAAAACTGTTTCATTTGTCGTGTTACTCGTACTTATTGGCGCACTATTTATTGGCTCATCAAATCTGCAGAACGCAGAATACAAAAAAGGAGTCCTCAGCTACTCTGATTTCGTGAAAGAAATGAACAACGGTACTATCGCCTCAACTGAACAAGCTGGTGAAACACTGAAGGTTACACTTAAGAATGAAATTACTCGCGAGGTAGCAGGTGAAGAAGTTAAGGGTACCAAGTTCGAGGTTAATTATCCTTCTGGAATAGAGATTTCAGAGAAAGAAAAATTTAATCCGATAAAGGCGAACCTAAATGTCAAGCCACCATCTAATAGTGGCGATGTTATATGGGGCCTTGCGCAGCTATTAGTTCCTGCACTGCTTATTCTTGGTTTCTTCTTCTTTATGATGCGTCAAGCGCAGGGTCAGAATAATCAGGCAATGAGTTTTGGCAAAAGTAAGGCTCGTGTTGCGGGAAATGAAAAAACCAAAGTTGTATTTAAAGACATTGCTGGTAACGAAGAGGCAAAACAAGATCTTGAAGAAGTTGTTGAGTTTCTTAAGTTTCCAAAAAAGTTTGAAAGTGTTGGCGCGAAGATTCCAAAAGGTGTCTTACTTGTAGGTTCACCAGGTACTGGTAAAACAATGATGGCAAAAGCCGTTGCAGGTGAAGCCGGTGTACCGTTCTTTTCAATCTCTGGTTCAGAGTTTGTAGAAATGTTTGTCGGTGTGGGTGCATCACGTGTACGTGATTTATTTGCAAAGGCTAAAAAGAACTCCCCATGCATTATATTTATTGATGAAATTGACGCAGTAGGGCGCCGAAGAGGTTCTGGTATGGGTGGTGGTCACGACGAGCGTGAGCAGACACTCAATCAGATTCTGGTAGAAATGGATGGTTTTGAAACGGGCGTCAATGTAATTGTGTTTGCCGCGACGAACCGTGCTGATGTTCTTGACCCAGCGCTACTTCGACCAGGACGGTTCGATAGGCGAGTTCAGATCCCACTTCCAGAACGTAAAGACCGAGAAGCAATTTTGAAGGTTCACTTTAAAAACAAACCTGCTGACGACACAGTAAACCTAAAAGCACTATCTAAAAAAACTACTGGCATGGCTGGTGCTGATCTTGCGAACCTTGCTAATGAGGCGGCGATTATTGCAGCACGTAATAACCGAAAGGTTATTAATAATAGTGATATTACTGAGGCATTTGAACGTATTGCTATTGGCCCTGAACGTAAGAACCGCGCAATGACCGAGAAAGACCGCGAGATGACTGCATATCACGAAGGTGGTCATGCACTGGCCGGGCACGTGCTACCTAACTCAGGTGGTCTTCACAAGGTTACAATCATCCCTCGCGGTGGAACAGGCGGTGTCACCTGGTTCTTAGACGAAGAAGATAAGAGTTATCATTCTGTTAACGAATTCAAAGACGTACTTGTACGAATAGTCGGTGGACGTATTGCCGAGAAAGTAATCTACGGCGATGATTGGGTGACAACTGGCGCGGGTAATGATCTTCAAAAGGCCGCACAGCTTGCACGCGAGATGGTGGTTGAGCAGGGAATGGGCAAAAAGCTTCGCAACCAAGTCTTCCACGAAGACGAAGGCGGTATGATGCTCGACCGTATGGTTCATTCAAAACCATATTCTGAAAAGACTGCTGAGCTTATAGATAAAGAAGTCGAAGATCTTATTACCGAGGCAACAACTCGCTGCGAGGCAATTATTAAAGCCAACCTACCGGCGCTTGAGTCAATTAAAAACCAGCTCTTAGAGCACGAAACACTTGATGAAAAAGAAGCGCGAGCATCACTAAAGGGTGCGGTCGCTCCGAAGAGTGTTGTTCTAAAGTAACTTCAGTTAACTTTTACCTCTTAATTACTGGTACATACATACGAACCTGCGTATACTAGGTATCAACAGATACAATTATGGTAAAAAGATTATTAGTCAGAGCAAATCAGAAGGCCAGTTTCGGGGTAGCAGCCTCGCTCTTAGCTGGTTCAAGCTTTATTGCTCTCCTCCTCGGGCTACTCCGTGAGCTCTTTCTAGCAGGTGGCTTTGGTGCAACAAGCCCCGAAGTGGCTGCTTATAAAGTCGCCTTTACCGTTCCTGACTTCATGTTTTTTGTACTTACCTCGGGGGCACTTGCGGTTACCTTCATCCCTGTTTTTAACGAACGCTATTCCAAGGGGAATAAAAAGTCAGCCTGGGAGCTGAGTTCGAGCTTTATAAACTCGTTTGCTGTCCTTACGTTTATTGCCAGTGTCCTCATAATAATTTTTGCCGATGTACTGGTAAAATATGTTGTTGCACCGGGGCTATACAAACAAGATCCGGAGGCGGCTTTCCTCGCAATTTCTATGATGCGTATCGTTGCAATAAACCCGCTCCTATTCTCGGTAAGTACCGTATTCACGTCTATGCAACAAGCGGTCGGTAGATTCTTTTTTGTATCGCTTGCCCCAATTTTTTATAACCTAAGTATAATTTTTGGCATCGTCGTGCTTGCACCAGAAAACGGCTTTAACATGGGAATTATGGGTGTAGCAATCGGTGTTGTGCTTGGTTCAATAACACAGCTGATAGTTAGTTTTGGTGGGCTTGCTGGTCTCGGGTTTGATTACAAACCACGGATCTTCTGGAAGAATAAGGGTTTTCGACAGGTACTGCGCATTCTTCCCGCCCGTTCACTCGATCAGGGTATGGATTACTTCCAGAATATTGTTGATATAAACCTTGCCTCCAGAATCAGCGTAGCCTCAATTGGTGCATATAGTTATGCCTATATTCTGCACACCGTACCTATCACACTTATTGGAGTAGCACTCTCCACTGCCGCGTACCCTCGGCTCACTGAACGACTGGCACATCACAGACCAGATTTATTCAAACAAGATGTCGTTAAACTGCTTCGGCTTGTAATATGGCTTGCACTTCCGGCAACTGCTGTAACGTTTTTACTGCGTGGATATCTTGTCCGTATAATTGTGCGAGATGGAAACGCAGAGATTGCAGCATTGCTTGGTGTGTTTGCGTGGGTGATTATTTTTAGATCGCTCTATCATGTCCTTTCACGTTCATTCTATGCCCAGCAAGATACACGTACGCCACTGTACGTTTCTGTGGGTACAGTTAGCCTAACTATACTGCTGGCTATTTGGTGGTCTCAGCCACAAAACTTCGGGTTGATTGGTCTACCACTTTCGCAGCTTGCCGCTTCTATCATTGAATCTTCAATACTGATTTTTATATTACAAAAACGCTTCCCGAACTTAATAGATAGACCGTTTCTTGGAGCATTCTGGCGTATGCTCTCAGCATTTGCAATAACTTTCTGGGTTACCTGGGTACTGCGCAGAGAGTTTTTAGAACTCGGGGCATTGGACAAAGGCTTCTTCACGCTAATTACTAAAATGGGGCTACTATGCATGATAACTGCATTAGTATATATAGGTCTTTCCTGGCTATTTAAACTTGAAGAAGTAAACCCAATCATTGCAAAGACTCGTGCGATTTTGTTCAAGCCAATTAAACTACAATAGTTTGGCGAACGCAGTAAGGTTTTGCCCAATAAGTACTGCATCTGCACTGCTTTCGATATCAGAAGGTGTTGCAATATTGCTTGCCTGGCAGAGCCAGCCTCTCCAAAGGTTACGTGCTGCTGTATACTCTGATTTGTCACGCGTAGATCCATCACTGAGGTTACGACTATTCCAAACTAACTTTTGAGTAGTGGGTACGACTTTGATAAAATCCCTCAGTTGATAAATTGTGTTCGGTTCGATCAGGCAGTAAGGCAGTAACTCTCGCCTAGGTAATCTCCCGACTACCAGAGCATAGGTAGCACCAGCTGCAAGTGCTTCGGTAATAATATCGTCTGAATCATGAATACCCTTAGCAAGGAGCGGCTTATGTGTGTGCGCCCGAGCTTTTTTTACGAGCTCTATTGATCCACCCCAACGCGGATCAGTATGCACAGATATCATATCGCCGATCTCAGTCGCGGTGGCAAAAAGTTCATCCCATGTCTGCTTTGATTTATAGCCAAACGGCGACATTGTTTTTACTTCAGCGATTAAATATGGTCTTTTATGCATATATTCCAGTATACTGTAAGTAAGTAACCCCAGTGTAAAAAGAGAATTGGTACCCGTCCGTGCAAGAAAATATTAGAAATTTCTGTATTATAGCCCATATTGATCATGGCAAATCGACCCTCGCCGATAGACTTTTAGAGTTGACCGGAACAGTTTTGAAGCGAGACATGAAGTCACAATTACTCGACAAAATGGACTTAGAGCGAGAAAAAGGTATCACCATTAAACTCGCCCCGGTTCGCATGAAGTACAAAGAGTTTCAACTGAATCTGATTGATACACCGGGCCACGTTGATTTTAGCTACGAGGTCTCTCGTTCACTCGAGGCCTGCGAAGGTGCAATTTTAGTAGTAGATGCATCACAGGGAATTCAAGCACAGACACTTGCAAATGTATATCTTGCAATGGCTGCAGATCTTACAATCATCCCAGTACTCAATAAAATTGATCTTCCGGCAGCTGATGTGCCACGAGTTACGGCAGAAGTTGTAAGTCTGCTCGGATGTGCACCTGAAGACATCCTCCATATATCTGCAAAAACCGGCGAGGGTGTACCAGCAGTACTTGATGCTGTGGTAGAAAATGTAGCAGCACCAACAAGTGGCGAAGAATCAACTACGCGCGCCTTAATATTCGACAGTTATTACGACGATTACCGAGGCGTAATTCTATATGTCCGCGTGTTTGACGGCGCAATCGTAAAAGCCGCAGATATAAAAATGATGAGTACCAAGAGTGCCGGTATCGCACTAGAAGTTGGGCATCTTGATCCTGCTATGAGCGCAGATGGTATTTTGAATTCTGGTGAAATCGGCTACATTGTAACCAACCTTAAATCTACTCGAGAGGCCAAAGTTGGTGATACCGTAACGCTCGTTAAAAATCCTGCCTCGCAGTCACTTCCTGGCTATAAAGAGGTGAAGCCGTTTGTGTATGCTGGTATTTTCCCCGAGAGTAACGAATATTATGCAGAACTTAAGGACGCAATTGAAAAACTATCACTCAGCGATTCAGCACTTCAATATGAGCCTGAAAACTCACCCGTGTTGGGCTTTGGGGTGCGTGTTGGCTTTCTCGGGTTACTTCATATGGATATTGTTCGTGAGCGTCTTGAGCGTGAATACAACCTTAACCTGATTGTTACCAACCCTAGTACCGATTACCACATCGGACTTTCAAATGGCGAGAACTTAGATATTAAATCTGCCAGTAGCCTACCCGACCCATCAATCATAGAATCAATCGCAGAGCCATGGATTAAGGGTGAAATTGTTGTGCCCAAAGAATTTGTCGGTGCCGTAATTCAGCTTATATCTTCTAAACGTGGCCTACAGAAAGGTCTGAGCTTTGTAGACGCTCAGCTTGCGCTCGTAACATTTGAGGCACCGCTCGCAAATCTACTCACCGATTTTTATGATCAGCTAAAAAGTGTGACGAGCGGATACGGATCGTTCAACTACGAGCTGGACGATTACCGAATAGAAAACTTGGTACGGGTAGATTTTTATGTAGCTGGTGAAATCGTTGGCGCACTTTCAGTTATGGCGCATCGTAGTGAGGCTCAAACATTAGGTAAGGAAACGGTAGAAAAACTCAAAGAAGTTATACCTCGTCAGAACTTCCAGGTGGCACTTCAGGCTGCAATTGGCGGCAAGTTTATTGCTCGTGAAGATCTCTCGGCATTTAGAAAAGACGTTACAACCGGACTGTATGGTGGTGATGTCTCGCGTAAAAAGAAGGTACTTGCAAAGCAGAAAAAGGGTAAAGAGCGCATGAAGCGTTTCGGCAAAGTAGATATTCCAGCCGAGGCATTCACTGTAATGCTCCGCCGGGAATAATATTTTACGCCATTGCTTAATTTTTGAACTAACATGAACGAACTGCATTCTAAACAACCTAGCCCACGTAAAGTTGTAACTCTGGTGCCGTTTAAAAGCAACGATCCATCAAGAATTGCCGTCTGGAAAGCTGTACAAGCCTCTTGGCGCACCAACGTAGGTATACCCATATTCATCGGTCAAGCGGATCCGCTGGAATTTAATGTGAGCTTAGCGCGTAACCGTGCCGCAAAAAAAGCCGGTAATTGGGACGTTGCTGTTATTTTAGACGCCGACACTCTCATTTCTCATCAACAAGTAATAGAGGGTATCAACCTTGCAATTAAAACGGGTGCCGTAGTTTACCCATATGCCGAAAGGTGGGAACTCAACCATGAAGGTACGAAGATGTTCTTAGCTAACCCCAAGAGTGAGTGGCATCAACATGCAAAAAGACATGCGTGGGAACACTTTGGTGGATGTATTATAGTCACACGTGAACTATGGGATTTAGTAAGAGGTTTCGATCCCGGATTCGTCGGTTGGGGACATGAGGACGGAGCTTTTCTGGCTGCATGTACAACACTGAGCGGTAAGCCATTCAAGCGAGGTAAGGGGAGATTGTTTCATTTAGAACACAAGCCATCCACCGAAAAGAGCCCTGTACACCCAACGTACATAGCCAATAGAAAACGCATGACACGCTACACCCAGGCGACTAAACAAGTAAACGCTCCGGAGTTGATCCGTAATCTCCGAGACGAAACTATACATATCGTTTGAATTTGAAGGAATATAATTAGCAGTAATGATTAAATATAATATACGTATTCCTGTATACTTCTAACTATTGAATTATATAATTCGGAGCTCGGGGGAGTATAGATGACAAAGATTAAGCTAAATAGCGCTAAGGTTACAAAGAACCGTACATTGGTAATGTTTTCTGGTGGCCTTGATTCTACCGCCGCACTTTGGCACGTATTAAATCGTCCCGAAGAATACGGTGATATTCATGTTCACCATATACACATACAAAATGATGAAAACCGCTGGCAGGCAGAGGCGGCGGCGGTTAATGCAATTTTGGCCTATATGCAAAAAAACGCTCCTGCAAAGTTTACGGTTAGCGATTCTACTATACGCACACCGCGACTAGGAAATCAGTTTATGTTTGATGCTGAAATATTCAACTATCTATCGGGCTACATGACCTCTCGTGATCCACTTATTAATAAAGTTGTTCTTGGTATCACCGGTACCGATTATGCAATCGGATTTGATGAAGTAGCTAAGCGTGGTAAGGCTATGCATAATGCTTTTCATTTTGACGAAGAAGATAACGCCACCAGATTAAAAGAATTTCCGCATAAAGACTTAACTAAAGACGAGGTATATAAAACTTTACCTCCAGAATTAGCACTACTAACTTGGTCGTGCCGAAGGCCTCTGTATGTTGACGGTAAGCCGGTAGAATGTGGTAAATGTAAAACGTGCGTAACTGAGATGCGTGATGTTCAGCGGCCGAAAACTTCAGACCCTGCCACTCCATAAAACGCTTGTGCTTACAAAAAGACTGTTGTAAAATAACACACAAGAGATGAGGGTCTTACTATGAGGCGTAGACGAACAAAAAAAATTACTACAACAAGTAGTAACAAATACGTATTGGCGGGGTTAACTCTGTCTTCAGCATTAGTCTTCTCTCGCCCTATCATTCCAGCTATCGCCTATGCAACAGACGCCAATAAGTACATCTGGACTAAACAAGGTTTAGATCTAATCGGTGGTGAGTCAATCAACAAAGCAGCCAGTTCAGCTAATGGAAGCAGTCTAATCGCCAGTTCGTTTGATTTTAGTGGCAATGACCCAGATGAACCTTATCCACTCTACGTCTCTGGCAATTATGGCACTAACTGGCAAAATGTTGCCGAGGCTGCAGATCCAGGAGTAGCTAATTATTGGATTTCAGTAGATATTTCAAATGACGGCCAAACTATGGTTGCTATTAGTACCGATGGTTACGACTTAGACGGAGGGGAGGGCCAACAAGATATTCCTGGTAAGGTTGTCTTGTCGCGTAATGCCGGCGCCAGTTGGTCAGATATAACACCAGATATACCACTAGAGAATGGGGGTGAGTCATTTGTAGTGGTCTCTGGTGATGGGAGCACAATTGCTGCAACAAATGGGGATTCTGGCGGCGAAGTATATATTACAGAAGATGGTGGTACTAATTGGGTAACCCAAGTACCTGTAGGTGGAGAGGGGATCTACCCAACATCGTTGTCTATTTCTGACAACGGCGATAAATTACTCATGAGCGGTATGGCGGGAAGTGGTAGCGAATTTGACAGTGTATACATTACAGAAGATGGTGGCACTAATTGGACGGGTATAAATCCATTTACAACAGATATGTAC
>JAGOUG010000028.1 GCA_018061375.1 Candidatus Saccharimonadota bacterium | reverse complement strand
GTAATAAATGTATCAAGCATTATACTACCAGTATACCAGCATGTCGTAGTAATTTCGACACCTATGTACTACTTCCAGTTTAAAATTGCATGATTAAGAATATCGATAATTTTTTCGTGGGGTGGTCTATCATCAACCTCATAATAATGGTCTATTTCCATCAACTCATCAGATACTGTCAGTACCTGAAGCTCGTCGGCAAGGAGGTGCATTTTATCTACCGCATCGACAGACGCTATAGGCGTAACAACCACCAGCTTATGAATATTGATCTTCTTTAAAAAATTTGAAGCCGCAAGCAACGATAAGCCACTTTTTAGGCCGTCTGCCACTAATATAATCGTACGACCTCTCACAATATCTTCGTCTAATATTCCGCCTTCACCCAAGATTCTATTAAGTACATGCCATTGTTCCATTTTTTCTTGCTCAATTAATCCGTGGAACTCAGATTGTAATTCCTCAAGCTCACCAGTACTATACATATCGTTATACGTGAATCCGCCATTTTGATCTACGACACCGAGCACACTCTGTTCTCCAGGAAGTAGTATGTCTTGCATAAGTAACATCATGAGCGGACAGTGAAGTCGTGAGGCGATTTGTGCGCCAATTATAACCCCACCATCCGATAGCGCAATTATTGCGGTATTTTCAAATCGATACTTCATTAAATCAGCCGAAAGCTGTACTCCGGCTTCTGTCCTTGACGCAAAATACATACTTAGAGTGTAACAAAAGTTATACTAGTATTGTGCAGTATTATTTAATTTGTCCAGTTGGCGTTTTTGCGGGGACCCAGGACGTACTTACCTACAGTTCTAAGCTCGCTATTAAGGTGGGTTCGATTGTAGTTATACCCTTCGGAACTCGTACCAAGCTGGGTGTCGTGTTAGATCAAACACAGAAACCAAGCTTTACTACTAAGCCAATCGATTTAATCTTACCCTACGTTCTGCCACGCCACCTACTTTTACTTGCTGATTGGATAAGTACTTATTACGTAACCAGGCTTTCGTTTATTATGCAGATGCTAATTCCTACAGGAATCACAAAAAAACGTCGTAAAGTGAAGCCAGCTACCTCTGCTCCAAAAAGAAGTACTGAATTTGAACCGCTGACTCTCGATCAAAAAAGTGCAATTACTCGCATTACAAATTCAGAGCAAACCACCCACCTGCTTCATGGCATCACTGGATCTGGTAAAACAAGGGTATACCAAGAACTTGCAAAAACGGTGATCTCCGAAGGTAAGAGTGTACTGATTCTGGTACCAGAAATTGCCCTCACGCCACAACTCTCTGCTGAATTCGACCAGCTTCATAAGAACGTCCTGGTTATGCACTCCGGCTTAACTGAGGCTCAGCGTCACGTAAATTGGCATGCGCTCATACAGTCTGACGAACCATGGATTCTAGTTGGGCCACGATCAACACTATTTTCACCGCTCAAAAACATTGGGTTAATTGTTATAGATGAGGCCCATGAACCAAGTTACCAGCAAGATTCTCAACCAAAATACAACGCACTCAGAGTTGCCCGTAAACTAGCTGATCTAAGTTCTGGTGATGTCAAATTAATACTTGGTAGCGCTACACCAGCGGTTGCAGATTACTACCTAGCGGAGCAAACTCATACGCCAATAATCGAAATGTTCACGCCCACCATGACACGAAACACCTCTGTTGAAGTTGTAGATATGAGAGATAGGCAATCATTTGGTACACATTCTTTGTTCAGCAAAAAACTCATACTTGCCATGAACAATGCAGTTGCTCAAAACGAACAAATCCTGCTGTTTCATAATCGACGAGGCACAGCCAGAATGAGTTTATGTAGTGTCTGTGGGTGGTCAGCCCTATGCCCAAATTGTCATATATCCCTACGACTCCACCATGATAGCGCACAGCTCCAGTGTCATACCTGTGGCCATAAAGATAATTTACCTCAGACATGCCCGGAATGCAGTAGCCCCGATATAGAATTTAAAGGCTTTGGCAGTAAGCGTATTGAAGCTGAAGTACAGAAGCTGTATTCGAGCTTAACGATTGCTCGATTTGACAGTGATACGAAAGAAAATCAGCAGCTCCATCACCGCTACCAGGAACTCTACAATAATGAAATAAATATACTCATTGGTACTCAAGGGATTGCAAAAGGTCTCGACCTTCCTCACCTTTCGACTGTTGGCATTATTCAGGCTGATAGCGAGCTGTTCATACCAGACTTTTCTAGCAGTGAACGTGCATTTCAGCTTACCACTCAGGTTATCGGTAGAGTCGGTCGTAGAGGTCAGAAATCTTCAGTTATTGTGCAAACCCTCAATCCGGACCATCCTGCAATTGTTCATGCAGTAAACCAGGATTATGCTGGTTTTTACTCTCATGAACTCAAGGAGCGCCAAGCCGAACATATGCCACCATTCACATTTATTCTGCACCTCACAGCTGGATATGCATCGAAGCTCAGCGCCGAAAAGGCAGCGATGGAATTAGCAAAGAGGATACAGCTTCGTCATCCTTCGTTATTTATTCGCGGACCAGCCCCAGCATTTCACGAACATAAAGGTTCTCAGTTCTATCAACAACTTATAATCAGCTCCTCGGATAGATCCACACTAACTGAAGTTGCAAAGAGCCTGCCTCCACGTTGGCACTTTACACTCGATCCCACTAACCTACTATAGCTATTCTATATCTGTTATAATTTGTATAATGACAAAAGACGACATTATTACGGTACCTGAGCCAAATCTACGTAAACGTTCGGCACGTGTAGGAATAATTACTGAAGATATACAGAAACTGATTTCTGATATGATCGCAGCTACCATAGACTGGGAAGATTCGCGTGATCACGAGGCAGCCGTAGGACTTGCCGCAATTCAGGTGAATCAACTCTATCGGATATTCATTGTGCGAAATGATTATGATGACATATCAAATCAGCAATTCACTGTTTTTATAAATCCCGAAATCGTAAAACGACTTGGCCCAATCGAAGAAGACTTCGAGGGGTGTCTGAGCGTTCCAGAAATATACGGGAAAGTCCCCCGTCATCAAAGTGTGAAGGTGAAGGCACTGAATGAACAAGGTGAGCCCTTTCGCGTAACCGCGCACGGGTTTTTAGCACGGCTTATACAGCACGAAACAGACCATACCCATGGGATACTATTTATAGACAATATCAAAGACAGTAAACAGGCCTTCTTTAAAATGAACGAGCAGGGTACAATTGAGCCGCTTGATTACGATACATACATCAAAAATAATTCGATTCTGTGGGATTAGTATATGAACCGTAAACCAAGCATAGTATTCTTTGGTAGCGGTCCCGTCGCGGCTCGTTCACTAGAGTTACTACTAGAAAATTTTTTAGTCGAAGCTGTGGTTACGAAGCCGAAACCTCCACACCATAGGGGTGAATTCCCTGTACTTTCGATTGCGAAGAATAACAACCTGCGCATTATTGAAGTAACTGATAAAAAAAGCACATCGACTGCCGTCAAAAATGCTGGATTCAGTAGTGAACTCGGTGTACTTATTGATTTTGGAATTATTGTAAGTCAATCAGTTATAGATTCTTTTGAAAAAGGCATCGTAAATAGCCACTTCTCGCTCCTGCCCCAATGGCGTGGTGCAGACCCAATAACCTTTTCTATCTTATCTGGCCAAGAGCAGACTGGTGTCAGTTTAATGCTACTCGTTGAAGCCATGGACGAAGGCCCACTCCTCTCTGTTGGTATAGTTCCACTAGATGGAACCGAAACCACACCGAGCCTAACCAGTACACTCATCCATTTAAGTAATTCGTTACTTGCTGAGCAGGTACCACTCTACCTAAACGGTAAGAATACTGCAGTAAGCCAAGACGATATGAAGGGTCGTATCGCAGATTATCCATCTGAGGCCTCTTACTCACGGAAACTCGTGAAGTCAGACGGCATACTTGATTTTAGTAAACCTGCTGAAGTCCTAGAGCGAGAAGTGAGAGCCTACCAACAATGGCCGAAATCGCGAACAACAATTGGAAATGTTGATGTTGTAGTTCTGCAAACGACGCTGGGTGGATCCGAAAATATCCGTCCGGAGGGTACTATGTACATTACTGAAGATAAACAAATAGGTATCCAAACGACCAAGGGTTCATTAATAATAGAGAAGCTCTGTCCGGATGGTAAAAAGCCAATGGACACTCAGTCATTTCTGAGAGGCTACGAAAATAGGATACGAATAGATACGTAACTAGGCAGTCATCGGTGGCTGCTGGTTTTGATCATAGCTTGGTGAAGACGGTTGCTGTGATTGCATCGGCTGTACAGGGGGATACGCTGGTGGCATCTGCGCAGGAGGAACTGGAGCCTGTGTATAATTTGGAGAAGCTGGAATTGCTGTAGGATCTTGCATCGCCTGAACTATTTTGCCTGAATCTTGTTTAATCTCAGACTTAAGTTTATCGAGCTCACCCGCGACGACCTGTTTGTAGTCTGGGAAGTTAGTTTCAAGCCAACTGAGTGCACCGAATTCTGACTTCACTGCGTTTTCGTTAAATGCCACTCCGCGCTTCTGAGCATTTTGCTGTGCGGCAGTAACTGCACCAAGATATGCCTCACTTTGCTGCCATCCAGGTTTCTGAGCACTGAGGTAACTTTCAGTAAATGCAATGTCGCCATCAATGAATCGCTCAAATTCGTCTAACTGTTGGTCATTCATTCGTTCGGCGAGCTTCATACCAACACGCATTTCAAGCGTTTCATAGATTTGCCGCAGTAGTGCATCACGCTCTTCTTTTGGAAGAGCCATCAGGCCGAGTTCTTCTAGTAGCGTGTCGTCGATTCTAATCATGCAGATATCCTATTTATACTACCCAGTATACCAGACCTATAGCGTGCGCTGAACTTCTTCACGCTTATAAAATTCTAGCCTATCACCTTCTTCAAGTAGTACTTTTTTATTCGGCTTCAGTTGCAACCCACACATTTCACCTTCAAAAACTTCTTTTGCTTCTTGTTGTTGTCGCTTAACGCTCAGTACTTCAACTTCAGCAATCTCAACCTTATCTCGTATAACGCGAGCTTTTGTCTTTGGTTCAACTTTGCCTTTTGTTACTTCACCACCACAGATAATTTCTTCTTTCGTAGTCCTAAATACACCTCGAATAATAAGCTTTCCGAGTTCAGTTTCTACAATTTCTGGTTCGAGTAGCGCAGTAAGCACATCCTTAGCGTCATCCAGAAGCTCATAGATTACCTTGAACTCGCGAATAGAAACAGATTCGCGCTCAGCTAACTTCTTAACGTTTACTGGGATCGACACGTTAAATGCGTAAATTAAGGCCTTACTTGTAGATGCCATCTGTACATCATTCTCGGTGATACTTCCAACGCCAGATCCAATAACATGCATCTTAAGTTCTGCGTTTTCTAATAGCCGTAAACTATCCGTGATAGACGTAAGTGAACCTTGAACATCGGCTTTAATAATCACCGGGACTTCTTTTACCTGGGCATTTTTGTTAATAAGCCCAATAAGGTCGCTACTCGTCATATTCAGTTTGCCGGTTACTTTACGGCTTTTTGCCCGCTCAGCACGATCACGAGCTTCTTTTTCAGAACTCGTCACGCTAAGGTGATCACCAAATTGTGGCAATTCTTTAAAGCCCGTTAGTCGAACTGGGGTTGATGGACCTGCTGTGATTATTTCTTCATTATGCCAATTACAAAGTGTCCGTATTTTACCGTAGGTTGCACCAACAACAATAAAATCGCTTTTACTGAGTTGACCATGTTCGATTAATGCTGAAACCAGTGCGCCTTGGCCCTGTGCCATATGCGCTTCAATTACTATACCTTCAGCACTACCCTCGGCGTCAGCACGTAATTCCTCAATATCTGAAAGAAGTAGTACCATGTCGAGAAGCTCAGGAATACCCTGTTTAGTTTTTGCTGACACTTCGGCAATTACTATATCTCCGCCCCATTCTTCCGGCATAAGCCCGGCATCAGCCAAACTTTGTTTTGCACGGTTTACATCTGCATCAGGTTTGTCTATTTTATTCAAAGCGACAATAATCTTAGCTTTGGCATCTTTTGCAAACTTAATGGCCTCGAGTGTTTGAGGTTTTACGCCATCATCCGCCGCCACAACGACAATCACAACATCTGTAAGACGTGCACCGTGCTGACGAAGTGCAGAAAAAGCTTCGTGACCAGGGGTATCGAGTAATGTAAGGAGTCTTCCGCCGTGTTCTGTCTGATAGGCAGATATGTGCTGCGTGATTCCTCCAGCTTCACCACTCACAACTTTTAAGTCTAAGATTGCATCGAGTAAACTTGTCTTACCATGATCGACATGACCCATAACGGCAACAACTGGTGGTCTGGTAGCAGAGGTTGCGCTGTCACGTCGGGCGTCACTTCCATCAGTTTCAATAGGTGCTTCGTCTTCAGCTTCTGGCTGAAGTACAAAGCCAAGCTTCAGTTCTTCCACAATGATCTGCGCTGTATCAAAATCCAATCGCTGATTTACCGTAGCCATAATACCGTTTTTAAAAAGCTCCCCAATCAGTGAGGTTACCGGTATATCTAATTTACCGGCGAGATCACCAACGGTTATCATGCTGCCAATTGTGATGGTCTTTTCTTCCATAATAACCGCCTTTCTGGGGAGTTTTATTTTACGATAATACTACTGTAGGCTCAGTGAAATCTTACGATTATCTCGGTCGATATCGAGAATTTTAAACTTCTTCTTTTCATTTAACTTAAACAGTTTTTCAGGGTCTGCACCTTGGCCATCGCCAAGTTCAGAAATATGTACAAGTGCTTCCACTGCAGAACTCAGCTGGATAAATGCGCCGAACGGAGTTATCCGTGTAACAGTTCCTTCTACAATGTCACCCTTGTTGAATGCTTCTGCTTCTTTTGCCCATGGGTCAGCCTGAGTTTGCTTCATACTGAGCGAAAGTCGGTCTTTGTCGATTGCAATAATTTTAGCTTCAACACTATCACCAACTTTTACGTAGTCGCCAGGGTTTTCTACGCGCTCCCATGAGATTTCAGAAATGTGAATCAAGCCTTCAATGCCATCAACGTTAACGAATGCACCGAAGTCTACAACTCCAGTAACAACACCCGTAACGGCATCACCAACTGAAAGTTTTTCGAAACGAGATTGCATATCGTCACGAATCGCTTCTTTTTCACTAAATATGAGCTTATTGGTCTTTCGATCAGCATCAAGAATACGTACTCGAAGTGGTTGGTTCACAAGACTATTAAGTCGCTGTAGAATCTCATCTTTATCAGAACTACCAACACGTGGGTAATGCTCTGCTGAAAGTTGAGAAACTGGTAGGAATCCTCTTACACCTTCAAGTTCTACAAGTAGTCCACCGCGGTTTGCATCATAAGCAGTAACCTCAAGCGTATCACCCTTTTCTTGTAGTTGCTTAACTTCGTCCCATCCTCTGTCTTTAGCTGCTCTACGCAGACTAAGTAATGCCTGCCCATCTTCGAGTTCTGGGTCCACAATACTTGCGACCACTTTATCGCCGACTGCATGCTGTTGCCCATACCCGATTTCTCGGCGTGGCACCATTCCGATACCGTTCGCGCCTAAATCGAGCCATAGCTCATGCTTCTTAACAGTTAGCACTGTCGCTTCCACGACGTCTCCGACTGCAAATTGTTTATACTGAACCTCGTTTAAAAGGTCATCCATAGTTACATTAGTTTGTTTTGTCATTCTGAACAAAACTCCTTCCAAAAAATATTTCTCGCGGCGAATGTATACGCCATAAGATTAGTACTATTGTACCTCATCTATACAACAGAAGTCAAAGTGTTATCATCTTGTAACTAAAAGGTTTCGTGAAAGCGTGCGATTGTAGATTAGAAGATACGTAATTGCAGTGAGCATTGCTATAGTTATAGCTATATTAGTGCCAATTCCTGCATTCGGGACCCGAGTGCCTGGCTCAGGCTCGGCTGTACTTTCGGCAATGCCACTCGGTATTGTTGTAGTCTCAGTATTAGACTTACTCTCTTCGCTCTCGCTACCACTTGAGTTATTTTCTGTGGTTGCAGTTTTTGAGTCTTCCTTCTGACTCGATTCCGTAACATTCTGAGCAGATTTATTCGACTCACGACGACTAATTGCCCAGCGAGTAAACAACACAACTAGTAAAATCGCCAGTATTGCAAATATAACTATCCGTATTATTCCCGAAAAGTGTGATATTGCTCCTCGTTTATCTTCCATATCTACTCCCTTACTCTATCTATAGAATAGTACGTTACTGCTACCCTGTAAACATCGATACGATTATACGGTAGTAAACACCGTCGAGCAGATGATACAATAAATACATGATTATTGGGGTTGATATCGGGGGAACAAAAACACTTATTGCGTCTTTTGATGCTTCCGGAAAAATCAAAAAAGAGGTCTCATTTCCGACTCCTCAAGATTATGAGCAGTTTCTCACTGAACTAAGAACTCACGCCCTGGCATTTCTGAGTGATTCAATCTCAATCTGCTGCGTAGGCGTGCCTGGTTTACTTGATCGCGCAAAAGGTATTGTACACAGCCTTGGCAACCTTCCTTGGGTAGAACAATACATTGCACATGATATCTCAAAAATTATTGGCTGCAAAAACGTACTTATTGAAAACGACAGTAAGCTTGCCGGACTTTCAGAAGTACGTTCACTTCCTGAAACTCCAAGCCGCGCCTTATATCTCACTATCAGCACAGGTATTGGTGGGGCACTTGTTATAAATGGAGATCTTTCTAGCGATATGTTAGATATGGAACTCGGCAAGATACCCCTGTTGTTTGATGGCAAGATCCAACACTGGGAAGAATTTGCATCTGGTCGCGTATTTGCAGATGCCTATGGTCTACCCGGAAGCGAAGTGACTGATTTTGGTATCTGGCAGTCGTATATCAAGGAACGACTTGGTCCAGGAGTAGCCATAGCCTGCAGCTATTTACAAATAGATACGATAATTTTTGGCGGCGGACTCGGCCACAATAGCGCTAAATTTACTGACTATTTAGCACCCTATCTTGATGAGCATCTTCACAGTATAGTAAAGCGCCCAGAAAGATTCCGATCAGCACGACATGGTAAAAATGCAGTAATTTACGGGTGCTACGAATATGCCAACGACCACACTAGCTAATCCTACTACTATAATGAATGACTTCTCTGACATATCTTTTGTTGAATCAAAAGAATTCTACTGGTCAGCCAAAGAAAACACCGTACACTACAACAGTAGCGAATTTAAAAGTATCAGAGGCACCTACCGACTTATACATGAAATCGGTCATGCGCTCTGTAATCACAAAAACTATGTAAGTGGTGTTGGGCTACTCGCTCTAGAAACCGAAGCATGGTCAAAAGCTTCTGAGATCGCCAAAAAATATGGGTTAGTAATAGATACTAACTACATTGAATCATGCCTAGATAGCTACAGAGATTGGCTCCACCACAGAAGCTCATGCCCAGATTGCACGTCAATCTCCGTTGAATCTAGTGAGAATGAATATAAGTGCTTCAACTGTTTGAGGAAATGGACCGTATCTGGTAATCAACTATCACGTTGCTACCGCCAGACGTTAGTATAGGCTCGATGCAGGAATAACAGGATTCAAAATAACCAAAAAGAGTGCCTTAAGGCACTCTTTTTTATACTCTAAGATCTGTAATCTTAGAATTATTTAGTAGTCTTAGAACGACGTGAAATACGTCCGCCCTTAGAACCAGCCATTCGAGCACGTTCACGACCAGTTAGGCCATCGTCACCCTTTTTTTCGCTTGCGAAACCACCGGTTTTGCCGCGCTTGCCGCCCTTAGCACCAATAGATGCGTAAAAGTCAGAACCATACTTAGTTTTGTTAGTTGTTGCAGCCTTGCGGCCACCAATTTTAGTTCCAGCCATGATAAAATGACCTTTCTTATTCTCCAAAGCCTGAGCGAAGAAGAACCTATTAAATTAATATCCACCTTTCATAAGTAAAATACATAAAAGAGCTCGCGAATGGTGATACGCGAACCCTCCAACAATTTCACCTCTGAAATTACTCTTATGTTATCATACAATTGCGCTTGTGTCAATACTATGCTTGTGTTTTATGGACTTCAGTCAAAATTTTTACAAAGAAAAAGAGTCCTATTGGGACTCTTTGTTCTATAATTCGGCGCCGTGCTACCTTCCCCCGTAGGAGTATTATCGCCGCTACTGGGCTTAGCTTCTGTGTTCGGAATGAGAACAGGCGTTTCCCCAGCGCTATGAGCACCGATTCAGGTGGTAGAACTTGGGATTCTACCAGCTTTTCGGTGATCATACGTCGCTATTATTTCAGATGTGACTCTGAGATAACGTTTGTATGGTCTAAATTTATAATTGGAACGGTGTTATATCATATATGATATACACAAATAACTGGTCAAACATTCTTTCGCCTTCACTGCAATAAATCACAGTTCAAACGAAAGAAGCATAAAAAATCGATGGACCTATTAGTACGCTTCGGCTCCATATGTTGCCACACTTCCACCTTGCGCCTATCAACCTGATCGTCTATCAGGGGTCTCATAGGGAAATCTAATCTTGAGGTCAGTTTCGCGCTTAATATGCTTTCAGCGCTTATCTGCTCCATACGTAGCTACCCGACAA
>JAGOUG010000027.1 GCA_018061375.1 Candidatus Saccharimonadota bacterium | reverse complement strand
AACTACGTTATCCATAATTTCAATTACACCACCGTCAGTAGCGTAATATTCTAACTTGTCATCTTGGTCACGTTTCTCACGGCGGATAGTTACAATACCTGGTACCGCAATCGAAACAAGTGGCATATGCCCAGCAAATATTCCAATTAGACCATCAGGAGTAGGGAGTTGAACCTCGTAAATATCCTCATCAAACTTCACGCCAGATAGTGTAATGATTTGAAATTTAATCATGTTGTTGCGCCTGCTCTATTGTAAGTGCACCGAGACCATCTGGGCCACGGACAATGCGCCAAAACCGGTCACCGTCTGGGCCGCCAGTTTCGTTTTGAGTCTCGGAAGGCGGAGGTGGCAAAGCACCACTACCGCGAAGCTCAAGGTGTGGAGTTCTCTCTAGTACGCGCTCCATTACTCCGTCTCCTTAATATATACTTCACTGCTTCTAATCGGGACGGTTTGTATCAAACCAGACAAAGCCACGACATCACCAATGCAGGTTGCCTCAGGATACGTACCATGAGACCAATCATAAAATGCCTGTTTGAGTAACTCATTTCCCTGAGTTGTTGTGATTCCATTAAATAATTCTGAGTGTGCCATTACGTATTAGCCCCACTCTTAGAAGCTGTCAAATCATCACGCAACATATCGAGTTCTGCAACTACGTTCAAGAGATGCCTTCCATATATCGAATGAGGATCGTCCGCTGACTGCTCAGCAACAGATTCTGCACTCGCACGGTCAACTGCAATAGTATGAATTTCGCGTAAGAATCTTTGTTCGTCCGGAAAGTCGGTAGTATCATTGCTCAAGAAACGTTCTTGGACGTTATTTTTTAGCCTCAAGACTGCATCACGTAGGCCTAGAAATCCTAATGATATTACCGATTTATGACGAGCGGTTACTGACGGAGCCTCATTCCAGTTGCCTGATTCTCTAGATAACTTCATTTACTTTTCCTTTTTGATTCCAGAAATATCGCCCTTCATGTAGAAGGCGCTTTCTGGTTTATCATCATGCTTACCGTCGAGAATTTCACGGAAGCCCTTAATAGTATCTTCGAGCTTAACGTAGACACCCGGGATTCCAGAGAAGACCTCTGCAACGTGGAACGGCTGCGTTAGAAACCGTTGAATTCGTCGAGCGCGGCCGACAATCTTCTTGTCTTCGTCAGAGAGTTCTTCCATACCAAGAATTGCAATAATATCTTGCAGATCTTTGTAGCGCTGCAAAATCTGCTGGACATCACGTGCAACGTTGTAATGTTCTTCGCCAACAATCTCAGGGTCAAGAATTGTAGAGTTAGAATCAAGCGGATCTACTGCTGGGTACAAACCAAGTTCAGTCAGTGCACGGTTAAGTACGATTGTTGAATCGAGGTGAGCAAAGGTTGTTGCTGGTGCTGGGTCAGTTAAATCATCTGCTGGGACGTAGACGGCCTGCACGGAGGTGATTGAACCAGTTTTAGTTGAGGTGATACGTTCCTGCATCTCGCCCATCTCCTGAGCCAAGTTAGGCTGATAGCCAGCTGCGGAAGGTAGGCGTCCAAGTAGGGCTGATACTTCAGCACCAGCCTGGGTAAAGCGAAATATGTTATCTACAAAAAAGAGTACATCTTTGCCTTTGTCTCGAAATCCTTCTGCCATAGCGAGGCCAGAAAGTGCTACACGAAGACGTGCACCTGGAGGTTCATTCATCTGACCGAATACAAGCGAGGTTTTATCAAGCACGCCAGATTCTTCCATTTCGTAGTACAAATCGTTACCTTCACGAGTACGTTCACCAACGCCGGCAAATACTGAGTTACCACTGTGGAATTTAGCAATGTTAGCGATAAGTTCTTGAATAAGTACCGTTTTACCAACACCAGCACCACCGAATAGGCCAACTTTACCACCCTTGGTCATTGGTGCAATAAGATCAATAACCTTAATACCAGTTTCAAGAATTTCTACCTTACCAGACTGTTCTTCGAGTGCAGGTGGACGACGGTGAATAGGGGACCTTTCCGTAAACGTGCCACCCTTGCCATCAATCGGCTCACCAATAACGTTGAACATACGTCCCTGCGTTGCATCACCAACTGGCACAGAAATTGGTGCGTTCGTATCAATAACTTCATCACCGCGCTTCAAACCATCTGTTGATGCAAGTGAAATTGCTCGAATACTCGATTCATCAAGATGCTGTGCAACCTCAAGAAGTACCTTTTTACCATTTAACTGCACTTCAAGCGCGCTATAAATAGCAGGCAGGTGATCTTTTTTAAATTCAATATCTACAACCACACCTACAACTTGTGTAATATTACCTACGTTAGTCTTCGTCTTTTCTGCTACTTGTGCCATTTATGCTCCTTTTTCCGTCTTTATTGTTCTGCGTTTAGGTACTGGTTCTTCTGGGGGTGGTTCAACGGATGAATATCCGTGACGGTATCCGAGCGAATAGGCAAAACCTATCCGAATAACCTCTTCATCGGACATTTCAATTCCAGGAAAAAATTCCTCAACAAGCTCTTTGTACATTCCTAGATCCTCACTCATAGTCTACCTCTCCCAATACCATACGCGTCTTCGAGAATTTCAACAGTCTCGCCAAATGGAAGCATCCGAAGTGTATAGTCATCGTCGAAAACACCTACTTCTGTCTGGCAGATCGAGCTAAATAGAACACTATTTACGGCCGTGAGCACGTCTCGTGTAACCGGATTCAACAACCATTTCTGAATCAACAACAAATCAGCCTCAAAAAAAGCTGCATCGCCAAGATCGCTATTGTGAGGATTTTCTTCTTCAACAAGATCCGTGAAACTCCTAAGTCGAAGATTTGTTCCTAACTTTCCACTTCGACGAACCGCATCGAAATCACTGTGTCCTCGATCATGCAACATCACAACTTTGGTAATAGGCTCAGTCATATTATCCGATTGCCTCTGTGCCGCCAGTAATTTCGGCAAGTTCTTGGGTGATTGCGGCTTGACGAGCGGTGTTAAGTGCGAGCGTAAGATCATCGACAATGTCATTTGCGTTATCGGTTGCATTCTTCATGGCAATCATTCGTGACGAATGTTCTGAGGCGGCGGATTCGAGCATATACTGCGTTATCCTCACTTCTATAAACCGTTCCGTAACCTCTTCTAAAACCGCTTTTGGAGTAGGCTCAAACACGGCATCCTGCAAGTGAACCGGAACATCAACGTCTTCAAACGCAACTGGAAGTAGGTGAGTAGTAGTAGGTTTTTGGTTAATGCTAGAAACATAATCCGTAAAAACTACATCTACAGCATCGAACTCACTAGATTTGAAACCATTAATTGCAGTGCTTAAAATTGGTCGAATATCTTCAGCAGTAGGGGCGTCTATGAAATCATGATACGCACCAATTAATTCAATATCGGATACTTTAGCACAGAAGTTAGTCGCTTTTTTCCCAACAGCGATAACTTTAGATGTAACGCCAGCGGCCCTATCTGCCTGAAGTTGACGAGCAAATTCTTTAAGTAAACTCGCATTATAGCCACCAGCCAAACCCCTGTCTGAAGCAACCACGATAATTAACTTATTCTTAACCTCTCTACGTTCAAACAGTGGGTGTTTATCTACATCTGTAAGTTTACGAATACGAGTCAGTAGTTCGTTCGCGATTTTTGCAAATTCGCGTGAAGCCGTAGCTGAATCTTGTGCACGACGAAGTTTAGAAGCCGCAACCATCTCCATAGCCTTAGTAATCTGTTTAGTATTCTTAACAGATGTAATTCGCTGACGGAGCTGTTGCGTACTAGCCACTCAAACCTCGCATTTCATTCATTTGAGTCGTTACTTCTCCTACGACCTGTTCACAAAACTCATCATCCTTTTCAACACCGCGTATTTCTAGCCTTTCGGAAACCCACCATGTAGCGAGTGGAAATGGCTCATCAAATGTATATGCACCTTGCATTGCGCCACCCCATACATTAGTTTTTATAAGAACACCTCCGTCATCACTAAGTTCAAGTTGATAGTGTCTTTTTGAGCCAACATACATATAGCTATTGTCTAATTCGATAGGAGGAAGTTGGTCAGCAATAATAAAGCCTGCTACGTCAGAAACCGAGCCCGCCTGGATGATTTCAAGTGCACCCTCGGCCTCAGTAAGTAGCGTTCCTACGGCTTCAGCTACAACCCTAAGTCGCGCAACTCGTGAAGATACATCAAGCTCACCATCTAGCTTATCGAGAATCTCTGGATCTACTCTTAGTCCATGGGCTAGTGAAGAAAGTTTTGATCTTCTACCCATCTCGTTACCGTGCTGCTGAGAATCCATCATCGCAAATGTTTGTTCGTCTCTAAATGCACCCATGACAATATCTTTCTCCCGCCCCTAATTACTTTCCTTAGTATCCGCTTTTTCTTCAGAAACAGCAAAGTCAGAGGCAACGGCTGTAGCAATTTTTAGAATTTGATCTTTCAGTGGACCTTCAACTTTTTTATCACCTTTATCGAGTTCTGCCATTTCTTTTTTGTGCATAGAATGAAGCTGATCGAGAAGTTCTTTTTGTGCAGCTTTAATTTTTTCTACTGGAACGGTGTCAAAGGCGCCTTCGTTTGCGGCAAGTAGCGTTGCAGCCTGCTCCCAAATAGCGAGCGGGGAATACTGTGGTTGCTTCAATATTTCAGTCAGGCGTTGTCCACGCTCGATCCTACCCTTGGTTTCAGCATCTAAGTCTGTAGAAAACTGAGAGAATGCAGCGAGCTCTCGGAACTGGGCAAGTGAAAGCTTGATACCACCAGAAACTGACTTAATGGTCTTCGTCTGAGCGGCACCACCAACGCGTGATACTGAGATACCAACTGAGATCGCTGGGCGAATACCCTGGTAGAACAGGTTGGTTTCAAGGAAGATCTGGCCATCAGTAATAGAAATCACGTTCGTCGGGATATATGCAGAAACGTCACCAGCCTGGGTTTCAATAATAGGCAGTGCAGTTAAAGAACCGCCACCAAGCACATCTGAAAGTTTTGCAGCACGTTCAAGAAGACGTGAGTGCAGGTAAAATACATCACCAGGGTATGCTTCGCGTCCTGGTGGGCGCCGAAGTAGTAGCGACATCTGGCGATATGCTGCTGCGTGCTTCGTTAAATCATCATAAACAACGAGTGCATGTTCGCCTTTATCTCGGAAGTATTCACCCATAGCAGCACCGGCATACGGTGCAAGATACTGCATAGAGGCCGGGTCGGCAGGGGAGGTAGCCACGACAATAGTCTGATCCATTACACCTTCGCGCTTCAAACGTTCTACCAAACGTGCCACCTTGGCATTCTTCTGGCCAATAGCTACGAATACGTTTATGACACCTGTTTTTTGCTTTGCTTGGTTGATCATAGTATCAACCGCAATTGCCGTTTTACCCGTTTGGCGATCACCAATAATAAGTTCACGCTGGCCACGGCCAATAGGCACAAGTGCATCTACCGCAACAACACCGGTCATAAGTGGTTCAAACACACTTTTACGGTCAAGCACGCCAGGTGCATCACGCTCAATTAAGCCGGTTGTTTTAGTTTTAATTGCAGAGCCACCATCAATAGGCTGGCCAAGTGGGTTTACTACGCGGCCGATTAGCTCAGGGCCAACTGGTACTTCAAGCACTTTACCGGTGAGGTGTACTCGGCAGCCAGACTTAATTTTAGTATCTTCACCTAAAATAACGGCGCCGATTTCATCTTCCATTAAGTTGAGGGCAAAAGCAGTTATTTTAGTGCCATCAATTGCATCTATCTCGAGCATTTCGTTATAGCCGGCAGATTTAAGTCCATAGATCCACGCCACACCATCACCAACACGAATAACCAAACCGGTATCTTGTGTTGTTCCAGCATTTTTAAGTTCATCAATTGCCGCACGCAGCTCATGTGATAGTTCCTTCATTGAAATTTCAGCCATATATTCTCCTTACGCCCTTAACTTTGTCAGTTTACTCTTTAATGAAAGGTCCAGTTCCATATCTGGTGCACTCAGTACAACCCCGGCAAGCAGTGAGCCGTCTATCTGCTCATGCAGAATAACCTTTTTCGCATTCGTGGTAGTTTTAACCAGTTCTGAAAGTTGTTTCTTCATTTCAGCACTCAGCTTGTACGGTGTGCGTGCATCTGCCTCAACAACACCATGTTGCAACTGATACTCTTTTGCAATATCTAAAATAAGCTCTTCAACCTGGCCGTGCATACGGTGCTCAAGCAGCAAAGCCGCAAGCTCTTTAACCGCAACGTCAACACCTTGCTTATCTGCCTGGTATACAAATGCTTTTGCAATAAGAGGTCTGGTTAGCTTCATTATTTGGACCCCTTTGCGCCTGCATCAACCAGCGCCTTCTTAATAAGCTCTTCGTTCTTTTTCGCATCAACTTTTTCACCAAGCAATGTAGTCGTAGCCTGTGCAACAAGCTCGAGCGTCTCTTTTTTAAGTGATTCTTGGGCCTTGGCAACTTGCTGTTCTATCTGAATCTTACCATCCGCCACAATTTTTTCAGAACGTACAACCGCACTGTCTTCAGCTTGCTTTACAATTGCAGTAGCTTCTTCTTGACTCTTTGTAATGACATCTTCGGCCTGAAGTCGTGCCTCGTGCAGCAAACCGTTCACACGCTTTTCTGCCACTTCGTTCTGAACTTGAAGTTCCTGGGCTTTATCAAGACTACCTTCTATAGCAGTACGCCGCTCTTCAAGCGTAGCTACGATTTTACTGAGTGCGAACTTTTTAATTAGGAACAGTAGCAGCAAAAAGGTGAGTCCCTGTGCCAAAATAGCCCACGGATCAATTCCAAGTGCAGCGATACCTTCTGGTTCAGCGGTAGAGGCAAATTGTGTCAGAACGTTAAACATGTGTCGATTTCCTTATTGTTTATTCTGCTGAAGTTTAGCAGGTTCCATAGATCATTTTTGTGTGATGTCTGAAATCTGACAAACTTCTGCTTTAGTAGTATACCGATCTATCAGTTTGTCGCTATGGTGAGCGCCACTAAGGCGCCCACCATAACTAAGTAACTAGTTGAGCAAGAACGCACCGAGCAAGAATGCTAGTAGTGCGGTAACTTCAATCATAGCTGCGATGATTACAACTTGACCAGCAGCTTTACCAGCCTCTGGGTTGCGACCAAGTGCATTCATATAAGCTGAACCAACCCAGCCAAGGCCAATAGCTGCCATACCGAGAACAAAGCCCATAAAAATGGCCTTACTCATCATTGGGTTCCAACCGCTAATTGAGACTGCTGCTGTAGTTTCTGCAAATAATTGAACCATGTAAATTCCCCTTACATTTCCCTAACTAAATTCATATATTTACACATCACGCCGTCGTTCCTTCGACCTTCTTAATTAGAGGTTCGGCTACGTGATGTACATCGTGGGGTTCGCCATGATCGGCGTGGGCAATTGCAAGACCAAGGTACGTGGCAGTCAGTATAGTAAATACGTACGCTTGGATTGCGGCAACTAACATTTCAAACACAAATATAGGAATAACTACTAGTGGGGTACGGCCATTGGCAAGGATCATACTCGTAAACACAGCAACTAGAATTTCACCAACTGCGGTATTTAGAAACAGACGGAGGCAGAGTGAGATTATTCTGGTAAATTCACCAAATACTTCAAGAATGCCAATAAAAAAGTTAATCGGGTTCCAAGGCTTGTCACTAAAATAATGCTTTAAGTGACCTTTTCCACCCTGTTCTTTAATAGAAAGAATCTGCACTATAACAATAGCGATAACTGCTAGGGCAATTGTGCCATTTAAGTCTGCGGTAAACGGCCGAAACAGAGGTGAGCCGTTTACCTCTATTTGTGGGCCCACAATAGGGAGCAGTCCCATTAAGTTGTTGAATATAATAAAAATGAAGAATGTTCCAAAAATAGGGGTATATTTTGCAGCCTTTACCCGTGAACCTAGCGGACCTTCGAGTAGGTTAATAATGAACTCTACAAGCCACTCAAACGCGCCGTATAGTGCGTTCTTTTTGGGGTGAAAGGTAACTTTTCGGGCAATAAGAATTAAGCTGACAATTAGAATTGTTGAGCAGACTAATCCATAGACCATAGAGTTTGTAATGGTGAGGGGGCCAACTTGGGTAATTGGCTCGGCCTTAAGGCTCACATGTATACCGCTCTCAGATGCAAAGTTTGTGAATATACTAAACATTCTTACCCCCTGAAACACAAAAAGAAGGCGCTTGAGGCCTTACCAAATGCAAGTGGCGTGATGTGTATATTCCCATCTGTTACCCAGTGTACAAGAATAGAAGTATCGACACAACATTGACTATTTAGCTTATGAATGTTATAAATTGTGCATGGTCACATCCGTGATTTGTACATGTCATCAGTGAAGAACTGATGGCCGAGCCTCTGAGAGGAGGTGAAAAATGAAGCGAAAGTTTCTTGTCTTTCATTCTCTGACCCCAGCCTCCCTGGAAGAAGAGTTGAATCGACTCTCAGCGCATCCCGACTGCACTGACTTCAAGATCGAGAAGATCATCGAGTGTGCGAGAGAGGCTGCGTTTCTAACCGTTGTCAGCTGGTCGCCGAGCGACCAGGTGCATCAGTTCGATAGCTGAGACGTTTGTGACTTACTTCTTATCCGGAAGTAAAAGTTCAGATAACTGAGCAAAGTCGTTTGCTCGCAACCGCGAGCAAGAGGCAAGGAGATGCTACATTTTTGGGAACGTAGCTTGAGTGTACAATCTTAACCAATTCATACGTTGAGAAAGTGGCACACCCAAACAATAGTTGGCAGTGAAGAACCGCCGACGCACCTTAAGAAGGGAACTATGGAAACAGACACGGTCTTCGACCGTTTCATGAGCCGAGATCGGGCAACGCGGCTCGAATACATCTCGTGGGCATTCGGCGGTGTCGCGCTGACACTGCTGGTAATCGGCCTCGTCTCTCAGCGCACCGGGCAAGATCCGACGCTCAACGTGGTCAACTGGGGTACGCCCTGGATGATCGCTTGGGGCATCGGAACGACCCTTACGGTGGCGACGACCGGAATCTGCCAGTTCATGAGGTGGGAACACCTCAACCCGAAGCCCGGGGTTCGCCCCTGGTACTGGTACGAGCTGGCCTCGGCCGCAGCCGTACTGAGCGTAGCAATCATCGTGATCATCGCGCTCAACGCCAAGTTGCTCCTGAAGATGTAGAGCTCTGGCGCACTGCCAGATTCAGCTCCATCTTCTTCCCTTCGAACGTCAGTGTATTAATCACTCTGAAGAGTTCAGCGCAAACTAGCGCGCTAAACGAAACGTTCAAACTAAATAAACCGAGTGTATCATATACTTTCGTAGATATACTTGACATTATATCTATTTTATGCTAATATGCTTTCATCCCGTCGAATCCTCGACTGGACGAACCGGCCGCACCCGCGGCCACTACACCCCAGGAGGGGTTTCATGTTCCGTCGTACCCGTACGTCAATCTTCAAGAACCACCTGGCCAACCCGGTCGACCAGGGCCGCCTCTACGGCACCCTGTACATGATCGGTCTCGGCACGGCTGCGTTCTTCGGCTGCCGTTGGTTCGACGGCAGCCACGCTCGCAACGTCATCGCTGACGTCGTGCTGGTGGCCATGATCGTGGCCGTCGCGTTCACATGGCTGGCCGCGGCCTACATCCGAGATCAGGTGGGCAGCCCCGAAACCGGCAACCGGTTCAAGGGCTTCCAGATGACCCTGGTCATCTCGATGGTCTTCCTCGCCGTCCTCGGTGCTCTCGCCGCCGCCTACAGCAACGGCCAGAAGTTCGAGATCAGCGGTGCTGAGGCGTCCCTCGTGATCGTGGGCTTCTACTCGGCGGCTTCGGTCGTCCAGTACTGGCGGACCAGCATGGGGGCCAAGTTCTCCCAGGCGACGAGCCGGATGGTCGCAGATGACCAGATGACGAGCTCCCGGGGGTGACCATCAGGAGGAGTGGAGAGTGCTTCGGCGCTCGTGAGCGCTGGCTGGCCCGCCGGCCAGCGCTCCCACCCCTCCTGCAACAACTTTTTTGAACTTTATCCGAATCTACCTACATCAGGGTAGATTTTTTAGTTCCGAGCCATAGAAGGCGATTGATTAGACCAAAGAGGTTATGTTTACACCATATTGTTGACAATAGTGATACTTTAGAGTATATTGTTGTTTGTAATAAACAGTGGTGCGGTCTATACCTACATAGCCCACCACAGATAGCGTAAACAAGGAGTTTATATGTCAGGTGAAAATCAAACAATAAGCCTAGCTTCAGGTCCAATAACTGCAGCAACTGGTGTTGCAATGCTACCAAGCACGAGCGGCAACACACTCATGACTGCCCTCAGCATAGTTTTAATTGCTGGTGGCGCACTGATACTCGGTAGCTTCATAGTTACTAAAGTAGCTAGCCGATTCATGCGATAGCCGCGTAACATTTAAGGATACCCGCTATGATAGTAGAACACTTTAAGCATCACGTGTGGTGGCGCGTATGTATTGTCTACGTCTTCATGACTCTCGTTATGGGGTACCCTATATACGCAAAAAATAATCGACTTGCGCAGATACAAGCACAGGCTAACTCAGCACAAAACGACTTTAGCGCTTCGTCACCAATAGACACCATACAGAACCCAATATCTGGGATTCCTGTTCGACTTGTAATACCTTCAATGGGTCATTCCGTTGATGTTATACCCGGCACACACAACCTTAAAAA
>JAGOUG010000026.1 GCA_018061375.1 Candidatus Saccharimonadota bacterium | reverse complement strand
CGCCCCAGCCAAGCATAAGCACTATGAAAGAGACGTTAAGGTCTCTTTTGTTTTTGCTCATGCTTGCCTTCCATATTCTATAAGTGTAACATTTTAACCAAGTAAGGAATTCATGGCAACAGAAACTCAACAACTAGAACTACCCGCAAGACTAGAGCCCTATGGTTCTGCTGCTTGGCACAATGTACCAGGCACAACTGGATTACATAATATTGTGCAGTTGGAGCAACGGATTACCGATGGGATTGTCACTATCTTCGATGCCTGGAAGGAAGATGGCGGAGTTGATGGGTATCGATTTCATCACGGAGTGAATGCTATCGGTCATGATCTGCTTGACTCGAGCATTGCAGAAACTAATTCCCGAATGGCAAGCGATGGTTATGAATTCTGTAGACCCAGTGCAACCGGCCCTTATTGGGATAGGCCCGTATCAATGGGGTCGATTGTTTTTGTTGAGAACGACCGAAGCCCGCTTTCCCACCATACACCAATCCATCTGAGCGATGATTACCGTGGAATGACTAATGATGAAAGTTACAGCGATACACGGATACAGCCAGAGGGTGGTACTCCTGGATTATATCCAGACCGAAGATGGGTAGATAGAGTGGTGGCATGTGCTGGCTTCTTAGCTTTTAGAGTAGACAAGTTCGTTGATGCGGCACAAACAAGTGATGACTTCATCGGTGACTTCTTTCAACAAAGAATAGCTACATTGCAGCAAAGAATTGGTAGATATGGCCTAACTATTAGTGGGACAGAGGGTATTGAGAGGCTTGTTACTGGCGGCGTAGAGCCGTATGAGGGCATAGCTGTTCGCAAAGGAGCCGATGATATCGTAGAAGTTAGAAGGGCTGTTAAACCAGGCGGCCATCTTCCTGGTTCAGGAGTCGAGTATGGATACAGAAGAACAGATAAGATAATCGAAGCTGTTAATGCGGATGGTCAGTTTGTGAGCTCACTAAAAGACCTTGTGTTTCTTGGTGGCATTGATGGACCTATTCAAGAGCTAGTTACAGCGTAAACTGAGCAACTAATAACAGGATTCACATTGTTACAATTGTTCTCACCTGAGCTATTACCCTCAGCCAAGAATTTTTATATAAAGTCCAGCAAACATTCGTGCTGCAGGATTTATTAGTGTGTATAATAATTCCTATGATAAACCAGTTACGAATCTACCAAATAGAACCCAGCCTTAAGGCCGAGTTTGATACACGCTTCAAAGATCATGCCTGCAGGATCATGAAGTCATATGGCTTTGAGATCGCGGCAATGTGGTATTCGGAATATGAAGGAGCGACTGAGTTTGTTTATATCTTAAGTTGGCCAAACGAAGAGACAATGCATAAGCAGTGGGAGGCCTTCATGTCTGACACGGAGTGGGAGAATATTAAGAAAGAGTCTCGAGAGCTACATGGTGAGATGGTACTTAAGAAAGTCTGTGACCGAACTCTTAAACCTACGGATTGGTTCAATAATTCGCTTTAGTGCGATAGCCTAGACTATAACGCTCAGCCAAAGTACTTATGATTGCTAAGATTGATCGTATACTACATAATAAGTCACCATGATTAACCCAGAAATACAGATAGACCCATCAATCTTTGATCGAGATCACGAATTAGAGTTTAGCTTTGCTCTTGGTGGTACGGCTCAGGACTACGCACTTGCAATTGATATAATAGCTCAATATGAAAAAGAAAACTCACCCGAGGCTAAAGAAGGTAAGAGTAAAGCGTTACGGCAAGACCCCCAAATTAAAGAGCATATCGATAATATTACAAATATTATAGGTGAGGGATTCATTGGTGGACTAATTGACGAAATTCTAGTTGAAAGTGTGACTAGTCCAGCCGATGAATCTTCGTATAGAAAAGCTCTAATTACTCGTGCTGAATCAAGTGATTTGTTAATTGGTTACGTGTTCGGCTACCAAGGTTATATGCAAGAAAATCTTCTGAATGTATTTGACGGAGACATAGGTGAAGCATTGCCAGCTTCTTGGTCGGCAACATGGTACAAACTCGGTGTCACACTACATCCCCTGGGAGGCACTACACTAGCTGAAGTAGCCGACTTTTTTGACAACTTGATTCACTGGCAATACGCCGATACCTACGATCATACTGATTTACTCCGGGGTTCTGTAGTGGCGGCAGATATATCAGCTAGAACATTCTATGAAGAAATGGAAAAACACCTTACTCGATCGATAGTTAGACGTCGCGATGACTGGTCTAGTTGACCATCAATAATATTCTGACCTGATCTGCAATCTTAAGCTAAACATGACTTTACTCAGCGATTGCATAAATCTATAATGAAGATGCAATTAACTTAAACACGGGTGGCTAGACTATGTCAGAATCTAATGAAGAAGTTCTTAAATCGTATGTAAAGTACATTAATAGTGACTACACTCCCAGTACGCCCGATAAGTACATAGACCTATTCAGGGCTTTGGCTACGGTGACTAATCACATTCTAGATTATCTTGAGTCTTCGGATCAGGTGTCTACGGAGGATCATAAAAAATCTCTTGAGAGTGCTGCTCAAATGGTCGAGTCGATAGCCTTACTTAGAGGTGAGCGCTTCAGACTTACGGAGGGTATTCGACCCTCTTTAGTAGATACTAATTATCAGAGTGAAATGTATAAAGTCGAAGACTACTTCAAGTATAGACTTGGTCAGCTTGGATATATTAATCAGCAACAGTAGCCTTACATAGATTACCGACTGTCACGCCCAGTCAAGTTGATTGTTAGTATGTTCTCTGATCAGCTTTTGTTTCTTTTTGAGGCTGAGTAATCTAACTTGCTGTTTAGTCGACTGAGTAGATATAAAGCAGCTGTACTAGTTGATGCGATTGCCATAGCTGTAAGAAGTTGTGTGTTTGAGCCGGTTTCAGCTAGTACACCTGCTGATGCTGAGGAGCCTAGGCCAACTGGGTCTACGATTGTTCCGTTGGCTACGCCGTCTTGGTCTAGTTCACCACCGTCAGTTATCTGGTATCGTACGTCTATTGCTGGCAAATCGTTTAGGGTGGTCTCAGTAATTACTGCATTCTCTATTGTCTTAAAGCTTTTGGTAACGCTATTGTATTTTCGTAAAACGACATTAGTGATGTCAAAATCACCAGTAAAGAGAAGTCTCATAGTTGTCGTTCCGCCTACATCACAGCCGGTCATAGTAAAGCCTACAAGGTAAGATGCGTAGTCATAGGCTCCGTCTTGAGCCTCTAGCTGTGGCTCGGTGCGTGTAAATGTGCTGTCTTCGAATGCGCTACAAATTACAGTTCCCTCTAGCTGCTCAATGAGTATGGCTTTACTTGCATCACCATCTGGTTCAAGAATGATAATCCCGGCCTCTGCTTCAGTGGTAATATATGCATTATCTTCGCCAGACATAATCATTTTTGTACCATCGCTATTGAAGTCGCCTTCTACCCATGCGTTTGAGTCCTCGTATGCTTGGCCTGGATCTTCTTCGGTCCAGCTGTCGCCAAAATCGCTCGACATGAATATCGAATTTTCGCCAATTACAGATACGACCGACCCGTCATCAGAAATCGCCGCATCAACCCAGTAGCTCGTGCCCTCAGTATCTGGGTAAGAATCAGTCCAGCTTTGGCCAGAATCGTCTGATACATAGACTGAATCGCTGTCTCCGTCACCGAATCCATTGGTTGCAGCTATGATCTTGGTGCCGTCTGAGGATATGTCGTGCTCGATCTCGAATAAAGTATCTACTGGGCCAGGTGATATATTAGCCCAATCTACGCCGTCATTTTCTGAAATGTATAATTCAGTATAGGGGCTATCATTCTCGCCGCCTACTAAAATTTTCTCACCATCATCAGATACCGAAATCGACTTAATGTTCCAAAAATAGTCATTACCGGGGTTTAACCAGGTATCGCCACCATCATCTGAAACGTACAGTTCTTCATAGTCACCGTCAACAGCAATTATTCGATTGCCATTGCCGGAAACTACGACTTGATCCCATTCTTCTGCACCGACGGGTGAAACGTTAGCCCAGGTGCTACCAGCATCTTCTGATAGGAAGATTTTGCCGTCTACGGTATTGCTAGTATCAACGTCTACACCCCAGTCACTTGTAGCAACCATTGTTTGGCCGTCGTTGGACACATCAGCTGATGTCCACATATTGCGTACACCTGGGTCAAGTTCGGGAGCCACGTTTTCCCAAGATGCACCAGAATTGCTAGAAACATACAGTGGACTTACCTCTTCCGTACCTTCACCGCCGAAGCCCACGCTAAGTATTAGATGGGTACCATTTGCTGATCGCGCTGCAGATGAGTAGCTGCCACCAAGTCTGTCAACGTCTTCTCGCCTCTCCCATTCAAAAGTGTTCGCTGCAGCATATACTGCCGGGAACATTGCTGGTCGGGTAACTGTTAATACGGCACTTGCAGTTAAACTAGCAAGTACTATCTTTGTTTTATGGCTGTTGCCACCTCTAACTTTAACCATTATCCCTCGCCCTCATTGAGTTGTTAACAGTAATTGTAGTAGTTTTTATTACTATACACAAGCACGATACGAAGTTGGTTTTGTTGTAACTAGTTACTGGCATTTCTTTTACCCGGAGATTTCGGTCGTTCTATACCCTGCATTTCAATTTTGCACGTCTTGCAACGACCACACTCTACCGGCTTTCCGTCTGAATAGTGTGGGGTGCGGCACGACCACGTAAGAGCGGCGAGTTCGGGGGGAACCGTTTTGTAGACTTCCTTTTTTGATAGATCGCGATGTGGATATTCTTTAACTCTCGCGCTGTGGTCTTCTTCTTCGGGGTGGAATGCATTGTGTATTTTTTTGGCTCGCGCGACTGCTTCTTGCGCACCATGTTCGAAGTCAGTTTTTGTGGCCGCAATAACTACTTTTGTGATGAGTGGATCACGAGAGGTCATATAGCCTGAGAGAACGCTGATTGCTTCGACATCATACATAAACCTATTTCCAAAATGAGGAACCTCGATGGTGGACTGGCTATACGTGAAGTCGGTTGGTGCGTGTTCTCGCATGTAATCTAGCACATCTTTGACCGCCATGGCTTCAGCCTTCCAGCGAGCCTCAAGATTTTTTATATGAATATGATGCACGTGTACCTGCCCATATTCATCAGGTCGGTGTAGCACATGCCATAAAGCGGCTGCTGAGTCGATTCCGCCAGAAAACATGACAACTGTACGTTTTCTGTCGCTGCTAATTATAGGTGTTTTGTTTTGAGCCATTATCCCCTACTTACTTACCATCGACTGTTGTTTATAGGTATGATTATACAGAACTTGGTACGGTACCGTCCATCAGATACCCGGCAATTGCTGGACCGCCGATGGTTAGTGCATATTCAATACCCTGCCGATGTCCGTCTATCGGAAGGATATATTCTTTAACGACGGAAGGCACGGTATCATGTGGTATTGTTTCGTCGCTGCGCGATCGTATCCAGAGTAGCTTAGTAGATATATCTGCAAGTTTTTCGGGGCTGATATTTTTATAGTCTTCTTGCATGACGTCAGAAGATCTTACGAGGTTTGGTCTTCGTGTGCCCTGAGTAGGACTATCAGAAAAGTCAAAAGGTTCAAATTTTCCATTGATTGATACTGCACGGTGAATGTGCTCTATGTATCGGGCGATCAAACTCATCTGGGTTTTAACGCCGCCACTCGCAGCCACAATAGATACGTTGCCTACTGCAGAAAGCTCGATTATCCGAGTGCCAATTTCCGCAACCCTATCATCGTAATCAGCGGACGTCCACTCAACCGGTTGCTGTTCAACCGATAAACCATAGGGCAGCCACAGCTCGGGTAATTGTTCTTGCACTAACGGCTTGGCGCCAACACCTTGAATATAAATAACACGTTCGAGATCTGACATAAATTAATCATACCAGATGTGGCACGGTTCATTTGCTTTCGTAGATTATTGCGGTGTATCTTGTGTATGTGCGATACTGTATTTGATATAAGGATGCGGAGAAAGATTAATATGTCGATACCCGAACAGGCCGGTGACTCATTTCAAGTTGATCTTATGGATCTAAACCCCGACTTTCTCTGCTTTCAACCACAGAGGGTAACAGAAGCGCTCGAAGAATTGCGATTTCCTCGATCAATTCTTAGCCCACTTACTACCGAGGCTGAGTTGCGAGATAGACTCTTCGAGGGAGGATACGTCATCTGCCGCGACCTAGAAGTACCAACTGAACGAGGTCGAGTCGATTTTAAAGAAATGCATGTGCCGTTAGTTGAACTAATAACCGAGCGAAACAATGCGTTATTGCCAGGCCTGTCTGATTTTGAAAAACAATATGTAACCGGGAATGGCTCTACAGAAGCTATCAGTCGGCTGATGGCGGGATTGGTCGGCGAAAAGAAGATGACCAGGCTGGGTGTCATCAAAAATGATTACCCAGTCTATGCGCTCGAGGCTATTGGCCTAGGTATTGACGTAGACTCTGTGAATTCACTTGAAGAGGCGGGCGACCCAGTTGAAGGAAGGGTGTGGTTTGTATCTAACCCAAGTGCAGTCGATGGAAATTGGCATAGCAACGAAGTTTGGCAGGGTTTTGTTGAAGCTGGTCATGACGTTGTCGTCGATGCTGCTTATATGGATTTAACTGCAGATGAGCACCCTCTTGACGTATCTGCTCGAAATATTAAAGGCGTAGTAACCTCACCTTCTAATAAGCCACACGGGCATGTCTTCGACCGATACCCAGGTATTGCCTATACAAGAGGAGAGGTATTTTCACTATTCATCGCTCGAGCCTTTAGGCCTGTAGAGCGCTTAATTACCATGGCTGAGCTGAATGATATTTTCCCGCCGCATGAACTAGCTCGTGAGCATACAGACCGGCAACGTCTAATTTGCGCTGCGATCGGAAGACTCACTGGTGTAGAGACTTTTGCTAGTGACAGCTATTTAACGGCTCACAACAAAGAGCGCAGCTTCCGTTTATCGACAGTGTTTGCGCTATTGCAAGCGGGTGATGATCCCCGCTCATAATTTACTTAGTAAGCTAAATTAACTGACTTGGTTTAGAAGTTTTTTAACTATTGTTCGGCGTGTGTAGAACTGTTGCCGTGAGATCGACCAATTTTGTACTCGTGCATCAAAGCCCCTACTACCTTTGACTCAATATTTGCTCGTGCGCTTGCAACCGCGTCTTTTGACATTCCTGGCTGGAGGTACGATGTAAGTTCTTCGGCAAACTCTCTGGCTTCTTCCAGTCTTTGTAGCTCGTACTGGGCAGCTGCTTCAGGGCTTATAGTGCCGGCGTCTGACGTGGCTACATCCATAATCGGAGTGAGTTCACTACTTGGTGCTTCTGGGTTTGTCATATCGGTTTCAGTATACTACTTTTTACTCTTCAGCCTTCGGTCAAATGATGTGTGACGCCTTATTAAATATACCGAACTTATAATACAGATGAATCCGATAATGTAGAGTAAAAGCTTTGGCGGCTGAAGCAATATACCACTATTGGGCACGCCGGGTATCTCAGTGCTATCAATTGGGGATTCAGTCTGCTGAAATGATATTTGAATTGCCTCTACTCCCCCACCACCGAGGTCTGTGTACGTAATTATCATATTTCTACCATATTCTGTAAATAATTCTGGGTGAACATAAAGGGTGTTGATTTGGTCAACATTATCATATATTTCTGTGTAGTTACTCCAGGTACCCGTAAGACTATCAGCGGTTGTCATACGAAGTGAGTGGCCAAAACCTATTTTGTAGATATTCACGTATTTTTGAAGATATTCATTCCATGAAACAGCACCGTTTAAGTTACGAAAACTGTATGCGGCACTGTTTATATCACTCACCCACGCTGTTCCGTTCCAAAATTCGTATGAGTTTCTGTTTAGGATAGAGCCGATTGATACTTTCGCTAGCGCACAATCGTACTCTAAAAAGTTGATTGTGCAGTGCGTAAAGTAGGCAACATTATCTTTCAGGAGTATAGGTTTGTAAATCGGGTCTGGATCAGCAAAAATATTGTCGGTTCTGTTTGAGGCAGTTGTTGAATCTGCGGTAATTTCAGCAGCACCAAGGCTGTCATCACTCCATATGTAACCGCTTGGTCCATCTGGAGTCGATTTGAGTCGTGTATAAAACACAAGACCATCGGTGGGGCTTGTATTAAACGCTAGGTTTGGCCAGAGTATATATCTGTCACGTGCTTTATCTGATGCATTGTCGTTATAGGTCTGCTCGGTGTTGTCAAACGGTATAAACTGATACGGTGCATTATTAGCATCTAGTGGCTCGGTCAGTGAATATGGGCTGGTTGTGGTAGCGAGCGCCGCAGTATTACTACGAAGCTGAGTGCCGTCAACGCTCGCAGGATTAAATAAGGTATCGCCGAACATCCAGAGAATTTTTGAGCCGAGCTTAATTGAAGATCCACCATCTCTTGAAAGTGATCTACTGGGGTTAGTAACAGGTCCGAGTACCGTAGTTGATTCAATTACAGCGTCGGTTGCATTACAGGTAATGCTGTTTGAGGCGAATATTGTTATAAGCGCGATGCTTACTAATAATTTTTTGATCATTTTTTTGTTCATTTAGTGTACACGTTCATTATACACCTATACAGTTGTTATATAAAATGCATCTGTAAAAAATTTCCCCTGTATTATCGTCGTTACCAGGTATTGGTAATCTTGCCATGAATCTTTCTGCCCTATTAAAGCTTTAGCTTATTTTATCACAATATAGTGTTATGACGCTGAGCATGTGACTTCGGTATTATGTTGATGCCTCTGAGGATAATATTACAACGAAAACTGCATATATTTAGGGTAGAATAGATCACATTGTGCCTCGAAAACTAGATACATACTTACTACACTAATTTGGAGATAAAAATGGAAACACCAACAGTAGCAACCGAAGATATTTTAGCGCCATCAGCAGAAGATAACGCACCGCGAACAGATATTTTTTTATGGGCTAATAATCTCGTTCAGATTAAAGAAGAGCTACGTATTGAACTCTTCCTGTTCAATAAAAATTATGTCGTCTATAAAACACAGATTCATAAAGATTTACGCCGTGGTATGGAGCAGTTGTTTATAGATAACATTCTTGAATTTGTTATGGACGGTGCCGAGCAAGGTATGCAGGTGCGTAACTTCGAGGATGCCGAGGCTGAAAAACTAGTGTTGCAACGTACACGGCTAGGTAAGGTAGATAACGCCAAAATGGTGCTGAATTGGCTGAAGACTCAGGAGCATGAAATTGAAAATTTCGTAGAAGAAGAGCATGATTTTAAGCGAATGAAAGGTATACTCGTGCGTTGTAGCCACCGTTCACTCGACAAGCCGTTCTACGTAATAAAATCACTTCCGCAGAGCGTTATTATGAAGGGTAACGACGGCTGGATGCTTAAGTCGGGGAATTTCGTGAAGTTTGATGCTGAAGGTGCGCTGCGTATCCCGGCAGATAATCAATTATTAGTTCTTGATCAAGACATATACGTCTTCAACCCTGCGAAGCTATCTAGCTTGTTTGGCTACGACGCCAAGAAGTACACGATAGCTGAAGTCAAAATGAAGCTTATAGCTGAGAGCTTTAAGCTCAGTGTCAGTAAAGAAACCACCATTGAAGAAATGGTTAAGGGAAAAAAATCTATTGTAAATAAACTCCAAAAAGTTGATCCAACAGGTATCAAGCAAGATGATTTAGTAAACCATGCTGATGAACTCGATCTTCCACTGATGATCGATGACAACGGAGCGATCATTATCATGGATAGTAAGGACTTAAGTTTGTTCGTGAATCTTCTGAATGAAGATTACGTAGAATCAGCCCTAACGGGTGCACGTTATGAAATTACCGGTAAGAAACCGCTCAAACCAGCGTCTGACGACGATTTACTGAAGCAATATTCGTAACGTTACTGTGGGTACAGTTACTTTGCTGCTTTGAGTTTTTTCTTTAGTGCACGCTTACGTGCAGCTCCATGCCAGTTTTTATGCTTTGCCATATGTTAGTTCCATTCAATTACGTTACGATCAATCATACCATATTACTTTGTCAAACTGAAAGATAGTTTATGTTAATTTCCAGAGATAAACGAACGAGGATGTTGTTGATTTTAGTACAGGGCGGTATACTCTGATGTGTAAACATAACCACTATAAAGGATATTAAAAATGGCAAAAGCAAAAGCAAAAGCGAAAAAATCAGAATTAGAACCAATACGAGAATTTGCTCAGTACTTCACTATGACTGCAGCAGTTATGTGTGGCGTACTTTGGGCGCTCGTGTATGTTATGGACAGTGAATCGAGTTCTACTGAAATGCTAAGTTCGTATCTTGTACTTGCAACAATGCTTGGTGGTATAGCAATGGGTCTTCTGTATCTTGCTAAGCTTCTACAAGAGCGCAAGTAAGTTGCACAAAACAGTTTTTTACAGGCTTGCACGCAGGCCTGTTTAACGCTACTGTTAATACCATGGATTCAATACTTTCATCTCAACCAGTTCAGGTAGGACTGCTTTTAGTTGGGCTACTTTTAGCACGACACATCATACGCATGTATTTAGTAACACTTATCCGTAAAGCGGTTGCGTCTAGTAGCAATGAACCGGTTGATGCGCAGAATAAGCGAGTCGATACACTAGTTAAGATAGTTGGAACACTCCTAACCATTGGTTTAATTTTTGTAGGCGCATTTATACTCCTACTCATTTTTCAAGTAAATATAATGGGCTTACTGGCAGGACTTGGTGCACTGGGTGTTGTTGTGGGAC
>JAGOUG010000025.1 GCA_018061375.1 Candidatus Saccharimonadota bacterium | reverse complement strand
CAGTTACTATTATCGGTTCCACTGCATTTAATGGGAATCTTCTTACTTCAGTTATAATCCCCAATTCAGTAACTATTATTCGTGCCAATTCCTTCTCCGCTAATCTTCTCAGTAGTCTTACTCTAGGGAGTTCGGTTTCCACTATCGGCGATAGCGCCTTTGGTGGAAATCAGCTAACATCTGTTGCTATCCCAGATTCAGTCACTACTATCGATCCCATGGCCTTTGTAGGTAATAGTTCGCTAGATGTTAATACCACAGAGCCAATGTTTCTAAGCGGTGATCCAGTTCAGGTTCAACAGGTGTACGACTCGATTAGACTCGTACATCTATTTACTGTGAATTCTTCTAATCCAAATAACTTACAAGATAGCGTTGTAACTGAGGCAGTCTTGGTTGGTATGGATCTGAACGGAAACGGTAACCAAAATGATGTTTTGGGAGGCCACCTAATAAATCCGGCCGATGCAGAAAACGATGTTCTTACTAGTTCAGGTGGTTCTGTAAGCGGGTTGGCTTCCACAGGTCAAAATACCGTCCCGATGGCTGTAGTCTCAATAATTTTAGTGACAATATCATCATGTTTTCTCATGTATACAAGGCGGAAGCAATGGTAAAAACCCCACTTTACAAAATAGCAGTGGTCTTCCTTTTTGTGCTCGCTCTAAGCTTTGTTTCTGGCGGTAAAGTACATGCAGCATCGATAACTGTCGTAGGTGGTCTTGATGATATTGCTACAAACGGAGACTGTCAGCTTTCCGAAGCAATCATAAATATTAATGACCAGGCACAGACATACCCAGACTGTGTAGCTGGCGATGGTATCAACGACACAATAACCTTGCCTCCGGCTACTATTACCCTGAGCGATAACCTACCCGTGGTTACACAGCCAGTATCCATAGAAGGTGTCGGTACGAATAGTTCAATTATTGACGGAAATATAGGTCAGTATTTTGGCTTAGAATTTGCAGCTGATGGTGACGTAGTACTTAGCGATTTTAAAATTCAGGCCTTCAGGGCCTTTGGTCTATCTGCAGGTAATTCAGGTCTAGTGATAAATAATATTGAAATCGACGGCTTAAATGCTGTTGAAGCCCCGACATCTTTTTCGTTCGGTCAATTCGTAATCGGTGGTATCAGCTATGTACTCAATAGCCCAGTGAACCGTAATCTAGATGTCACCGGCTTATATATTCATGACCTTACACTCCCAACTGGTATATATGTTTCTGGCTTCCGTATCGATACTGGCAATGGAGCAACAGCAAATATTAACGTAAAAAATATGACCATCTCTGAAATACACTCAGAGTCACCTAATACACCTCAAGTAAGCGGGCTGGCTGTTGGTGTTAATGGCGCAGTAGTCGGTGAAAATATGTTTAGTAATATAACCATAAATGATATCACAGCTAGTTCCTCTACTGTTGCATCAGCGGTTCAAATTACCGCCGGATCTGTGGGTCTCGGCACTATTGCCTCAGAAGTAGATTTTCGAAACGTAACAATTAGTAGATTTGAGGCGGACGCTAACCAGAATAATGCCGATTCAGCAATTCTAGTTTTAGGGTATGGTGCGACGAACACAGACGTGGCTAACGTTAACCTCAATATAACAAATTTACTTGTGTTAGATTCAAGAGTCGGCGGAGCCCCAGATAGTTGCCAAACACTAGACGCTACTAGTGGTTTTGGAGGAACGGGGTTAGGATATCCAACTATAACTTCACAGGGCGGCAACCTCTCCGACGATACCACTTGCTCTAGTTTCTTCACCCAACCCACCGACCAAAACAACCTCACTAATCTAAGCTCAACGCTCGGCCCCCTCTCAGACAACGGTGGCTACGTCCCAACCATCCCGCTCCTTCAGGGTTCACCAGCCATAGACTCTGGCGTAACTGTAGCTGGTCTTATAACTGATGCTAGACAGGCAGTACGCCCGCAAGGCACAGCCTATGATTCTGGAGCCTATGAATCACCGTTTACAAAACCGACTACATCTTTACTTGCCAGTACCGGTCAGAGTACTCTGCTGCTGACAATTGCAGGTATGTGTGGAATTGCCTCAAGCGTCGTCTTGATCGGCGTCATTAAATCACGCTACTAGGATTTAAAATAATTGTAAAAACAACTTCACATTTGAGTTCTAATCACCGTGCTACACTAGGTATGTAATGATTCCAGTAGCCAAACGAAACATGCAGATTATCAGTGGACGGACTCACCCGGCACTTGCACAGCAGGTAGCCGAGGCACTTGGAATACATGTGACTCCGATTGAACTCAGTAATTTTGCTAATGGGGAGATTTACTGCAAACTCTCAGAATCGGTACGAAGTGATGACGTCTTTATCTTTCAGTCCCATGGTAAAAACGTGAATGAATCAATTTTAGAACAGGTAATTATGATTGATGCTGCCAAGCGGGCAGATGCCCGTTCAATTACGGCTGTATGCCCGTTCTTAGGCTACGCACGGCAAGATCGCAAGGCTGGTGGGCGAGAACCTATTTCAGCTCGTTTAATAGTAGACATGCTTGCTACGGCGGGCGCAGACAGGATAATGAGTGTAGATTTACATTCTGGCCAGGCACAGGGCTTCTTCAACGGCCCGTTCGATCATTTAATCGCTATGCCAATACTAAAAAAGTACGTTCATGATAATTTTAACAGTGAAGATTTAGTAATAGTCTCACCAGATGCTGGTCGTGCGAAGTCTGCCGAGAGGTATTCAAGCGCACTTGGCTGCAGTATGGCGATTATTCATAAGAACCGCTCTACTAAAAAGCGTAATACTGTCGAGGCTAAATACCTTATTGGCGAAGTGAAAGATAAAATCTGTGTAATTATTGACGACATGATAGATACCGCTGGCACAATCTGCGCTGCAGCAGATCTGCTTGCAGAAAATGGCGCCAAAGAGGTTTACGGTGTAACCACTCACGGAATATTCTCTGATCCTGCACTGAAGCGAATTGAAGAATCAGCCTTTACGAGTGTTGTTGCAACCGATACACTCCCGCTCATTACTAATGAACACACATCAAAAATAGTCATGCTTCCAATTGCACCATTAATTGCGTCTGCAATAGAAGCAATCTTCAGTGGAGAATCACTCTCAGCCCTGTTCGACGGCCAGAACCAAATGTAATAGTCTGTCATTCTGAACTCGATTCAGAATGACAGACGTTTGGCGGACTGGTATGATTGAATAATGCAAAAAGAACTGCCACTTACACTTGAGGAATTTAAGACTATTTACAGTAAGGTACCGCGACTCAATGTAGAGGTCTGTATTACTGGAAGTAATGGCCTGCTACTTACAAAACGTTCAATTGAGCCGTGTATTGGACAGTGGCACATTCCTGGTGGGACAGTCCATTTTGGTGAAACAATTGAAGATGCGATAGTTCGGGTTGCAGAGAATGAGACAGGGTTAAAAGTGATGGCAGGGGAGTACCTCGGGCATATAGAGTATCCAGACATGTTCAAAAATGGATATAACGGCTGGCCAATAGGTATGGCCTACAGGGTCAAGGTTGTTGGCGGTGAACTACGGGGTAGTAATCAGGGAGAAGAGGTTCAGTATTTTACTGAAATTCCAGAAAACACACTCCTCGAGCAGAAAATATTTTTAGAGAACCACATCGAACTTCTTGGTAACTAAAAAGACTCCCCGGAGGGAGTCTTTTTAAGTGGTAATAAATTACCAGCTGCGCTGACGGAATGATCCGCCACCGTTGCCACCGCCGTTGTTATCACGACGAGGACGATCCTCTTGTGGACGTGCTTCGTTAACCGTTAGAGAACGGCCACCAAGGTCAGAACCATTAAGAGCTTTTTCAGCTGCTTTACCTTCATCGTCATTCTCGAATTCTACGAAGCCGAAGCCCTTAGAACGCTGAGTTTCACGATCAGTAATAACACGAGCTGATGCAACCGTACCATGAACAGCAAACATTTGTTCAAGTTCTTCACTTGTCGTGCTGAATGGTAGGCCACCTACAAATAGTCGATATGCCATTGTTGTGTATGTATCCTTTGTTTAAACTACTGCAGTTCGACCATGTAACGTAACTAAGGTACCGAGATTACTAACGATCCATACACGTACTGACTGCGTGAGCTCATTATAAAACACATTCTGAAAATATGCGAGCATAAGCTTTTTTGGAAGTTGGAAGTTGGAAGTTGGAAGTTGGAAGTTATGGTAGCGTTGTGACTCTTTGCCGGTATGATGCGGTCATCTCGGGCTGAATCCGGGATCTAATAGATGTGTTGTTAATTAATTGTGAGGTTCCTGACTTCGCAGAACTTTGGAATAAACCTCTTGTCTTTTGCAATCCCGAGCACTTCGCAGAGGCCGGCTATAACTAATCCGTGCGTAATCCAGACTCCTTGTTGGGGTGGAGTATCGAGAATTGCTTCCGCTGATCTAATTGCTGTCCAGGGTACTTGTTTGTTCTCAAGTGCATAATGTAATTCTTGTGGGCTTAGATCTAAAGTGGCTTCGTTCAGCAGGGGGTTGGTATGTATGTCTGTGAATCCTGCGTAAAATGCCGTCTCCCATGTACGCCACAATTCTGAGACCGCAGCTTCTTGTGTAGAACAATCAATAGTGTAAACATCAGCTAGAGTCTCAGCGAGCCTTTTAGCCTGATCTTTCCCGAGATCCATCAAGGGTGCTTCGGTGCTACCAAACGCTAACGATTCTTTATTGTTTGCTTCTGAGAGCCCGTGACGTATAACAAGAATTTCCATGTTTTTACCATCGCACGAACACACTGCCAAAATAAGTAATTGAATTTACCCAAAAACACTGCCTGAAGGTTTGTAGCATTGATTTTCAACTTACCGCATGTTTTACGGGTCAACTTCTGTGGCGGGTATCATGTTTGATATACTTGTGCATAATGTTAAACAAAATGAGCCCTATGTCTCGTCGACTCCTACCTCTGTACGTGGCGGCATTTTTTCAAGGTGTACCGTTCTGGTATGCAACAGAGAAGATATTTATGTTGAGCATCGGCTTCAATACGGCTTCGATCGGGGTGATGGTTGCAGTTATGAGTATTGTCATGCTTATAGTTGAGACACCATCAGGTATTCTTGCAGATCGATGGAGTCGTAAGGGCGTCATGATTCTGGGGACAGTAGCCCTATTAATCAGTGGAATCGTCGGGGCGGTAAGCTACGGCGAGCCTATGTATATTCTAAGCACTGTCTTTTGGGGCGTTTTTGCCGCACTTTATTCAGGTACGTATGATGCCGTAATATACGATAGTACCCTAGAAGTTCACGGTAACAGTACTATGTTCCAGAAGTATCTCGGACGTTTCAAGGCAGTTGAAGGCGCGGCGTTTGTTATTGGGGCACTCTGCGGCGGTTTGATCGCAAGCTCACTTGATATCCGTCAGACATATATTTTTTCAGTACCATTCATCACGGTTGCTATCTTTTTTCTTTGGAGGTTCCATGAACCACAAATTCATAAAGCAGAGGCAGCGGACCCAGTGTTCAAACATATTCGTCAAACATTTGCGGCAGTTCTCACGAAGCCCGTGCTACTGCCAGTTGTGATTGCAATAGTTGGTTTCGCAATATTACAAGATACTGTGTTTGAGTTAAGTCAGCTCTGGTTTATCGCGGTCAGTGCACCGATTGCACTGTACGGGCTTTTTAGCGCCGCTGTTTTTTCAAGTTGGACAACCGGTGGACTCTTGGCGGCAAAAATAAAATCCAAGGTGACCACCGTAGTTCTGATGGGTTCTATTTTGGTGTGTATTGTCGGTTTAATTATTGCACGAGACTACCGATTCGTTTTAGGCGCTCAGTTCATCTTGGCAGTAAGCTTGGTTGCACTGAGTGTCATACTCGCAAAAAAGATGCATGACGAATTGCCATCTCGTCTGAGGGCTGGCTCAGCATCTGTTGTAAGCACGCTTGCCAGGGCGATGTTGATTCCAGTAAGTCTACTATTTACCGCAACTGCGTATCGCTATGATGTATTCACGGCAACATATATTTTATTAGGAATTGCAGTTATCGCAATGACAGCCTACGCATTCATCAACTCTGCAAAACACTCTTCAACTTAAATTTAAAAGATAGTTTTACCCAAACCACAGTTGTTATTCTTAGCTCGCATGCCATGTCGTATGACGTGGACTGGGAATTTATGTCTTTTCACTCTTCAGGCTTTAGAAAGTTTTGCGCAGGCCACGCGAACGGCTTCAGACCATGTGCCAAATGCGTGAACGGTGTGTGCGACTTGTTGTGCGGTGAGGTTATATTGAACTGCGAGTGTCAGTTCTTGAACAACTTCGCTTGCTTCGGGGCATACAACCGTAGCGCCGAGTAGCGCGCCGGTGTTTTTACTAGCGAGGATTTTTACAAAACCATCGGTAAAGTTCGTCGTTGCAGACTTGGCAACAATTCTAATCGGGACGGTAACTGCTCGGTAGCTCGCGCCCCTTTGTTTCAGCTGAGCCTCGGTTAGGCCGGTGGCAGCAACTTGAGGAGTTGTAAAGATTGTTCGGGGAATTGCTGAATACTTTGCCGCAACTGGTGATTTAGGGTGCACAACGTTATGCGCAACAACTTGTCCCTGGTACGCCGCTGTATGCGTGTAGTTATATGGTCCAGCGCAGTCACCAACTGCAAAAATGTGCTTCGCCGAAGTTCTTTGAAACCTATCAGTATAAATTTGATCTTCTTTGTACCGTACCCCTGCATTTTCTAGGCCAATATCAACGGCTGCCTGTTTGCCGGTTGTAACAATAAGTTCATCAACTCCTATTTGCACAGCTTTAGACCCTTTTTTCAGTGCTAGTTTATGCTTAAGCCCAAGTTTAGTAACCGTCTCAACTGAGGTATTAAGTAGTACCGAAATTCCATACTCTTTTGTAAAACGCTTTTCAAGCAGGGTAGATATCTCGGGCTCTTCATCACCCAGTAGCCGAGAAGAAGAGTCAATTAAGGTTACTTTAGAACCAAATATTGCCAGTAGCTGTGCAAATTCACAGCCCGCGCTGCCACCACCAATAATAGCAACTGATTTGGGTGGACGATTTAAGTTAATAACCTCTCTATGGGTTAAATAGCCACTTGTAGAGAGTCCGGAAATTTCTGGTGCCAGCAAATTTGAACCGGTTGCAATTACAAAGCTTCGTGCAGTAAACCGCGCCGTACCAACTGTAATAGTGTGTGGGTCAATAAAAAAAGCTCGGCCAGCAATAACGCTAATGCCTTGGTTTGTGTAGAATTCTTGGTTGTGTTCAAGGCTAGTTCTTTTACAGACGGTATCCTTCCAAGCTTTAACCGTGGGGTAGTTGTAGCCAACTGTACTACCCCTGATACCAAACGTGCTGCCACGCTTTGCAGCCTCGTAAATAGATGCAGATTGAAGTAAAGCCTTTGTTGGAATACTACTGTAATTTAGAACTTCACCACCCAGTTTACCTGACTCAACAATAGCCACGCTTTTACCACTCTTAGCAATTTGCTGAGCAGTAACACTACCGCCAGCACCGCTGCCGATAACCATTACATCATAATCGTACGAAGCCATAAGCGTCCTCTACAACTGAATATTCTTTAGTCGGTAAGTAAGCGTAGGCGGCTCGCGGATTGTATAACTGGAGCGCTTTTGCAGCCTGTCTTTTAATGTCTGCTCGTGTAACTTCTTCTTTATCTACTAGCCAGGTTTCGACTCGTTTACAAACTTCTACCGCGGTTAGTTCTGCTTCACCAACGTAACCAAACGACTTCATACAGGCATGATAAATACTCGTAGCTAGATCGTGCCGGTCGTATGCAGTTGTACGAGAAGCATGCACAACACGCTTACTCGGCATCTCTGTAATAAACAGGTTATCCCAGTGAGGCGTTGTTTTTTTGCGTGTTGTTGTATGAATATGAAACATATATCTATTTTTGGTTATGCTTATTTATTACTATACTCCTTAGTGCCACCCCATGTCTATAGCTCCAGGTAGTCGGTGTTATAATCAGAGTTATGATTGATTTAACACTAAAACAAAATTGGCTTGATGAAAGCTCAGATACTGCCCTCGAGGAACTCAAATCAGTGTTTTTAACCACTCTTAATAGCTTCCCCGAGGATCGCCACAGTAAAGAGAGCAGGTGGCAGATTACAAAAATAACTGAGGGCGACTTCGCCCATCTATTGTATGATGAAAAATCCATAGCAACTTTTCAGATTATCGATTCACAACTTCGATTTGTTTCATCAAATGAGTCTGTACCTCGTTTCGACGATATTATGTATGCAATTCGATACTCTGCTAGCCGACTTTCAATAGCGGTATACTCTAATCTCCACAAAAGTTCTCGGCTTCCAGAAAACTGTAAGCTTTCACTTGATCAAACATATTTTAAGCGAGATAAACAGATAGTCGAGTTTTTTAACAAAACCGATTTTATCCCTCGTTATGCGCTGGAGGGTATTGAAAATTTACAGGATGGGAGACAGGTTCTATCTGTTTACGCTCCGTATTATGTTGAAAGCAAAAAAGATGGCACTGTGCACATTATAAACAATCGCATGCTTGATTTTCTGGTTCAAAAAGAAAATCAAAAAACGAGCCAAGAGTTTTCCTATAAAGTTGCAGACTCTATGAATGACTTTGCTAACAAATACGATCTTGGTCTTATACCACCTAGTTTTTACCAAAATTATCAAAAATCAGTTAAGATTATTAATGAGACTGCATTTGATGTTTTCAACATAAATCGCAAAGTATTTATTGATCCGTATGTTTGGGATTATGATGATCAACATAACAAGAGATATTACAAAAATATTGAAAACGGAACGCACCTAATGGATAAAGTACGTAAAGGAGAAGATTTAACAAAGGCAATCAAGAGAATTCTAAAAGAAGAGCTCAAGCTATCAGAAGATTTTGTAGCCGCACGTATTTGGGGTATTGAGTTTGACAGGGACAAAGAGGGCATACTTACACCTCGGCTACAGATGCATATCTTTGTTCATGGCCTCAAAGAGCATCATCGTAGCCAGCAGCATGATTGGGTTTCTATAAAATAGTATTGACAAAACAGCATGCTTATGCTAATATACATGTGTTGTTATACGACGTCACACATACAACAAACACAACATAAACCAAAAGAAGGAGTTGCTTACATGAGCAAGCCTAAAAAGATAGTAGTGAAATATATACCATCTTAACTAGGACCCCTTTTGGCCAAAAGACCAGCAGGTCTACCCTACAGGGGTAAAATCTGCTATAGTATTGATCGCATCAATGGCATAAAACCCAACGATGCGATCAATCTTTTTTGTGTCGAAAGATACAATCATGTCGTATGATGTGATGTTTTGAGCACTGGCACGGGTAACTCCGTGCCAATGAGGCAGCGTAGCTCAGTTGGTTAGAGCGTAGGACTCATAAGCCTAAGGTCACTGGTTCAATTCCAGTCGCTGCTACCACGTTAGAACCCCACGGAAGTGGGGTTTTTGCGTGGAATCTGCAAATAGAGTTAGGAATTCCAGCCCGTCCTCCGAAACTTTAGTGTGGGTGGTTCGCTGCAATTAATAATTTCAATCCATTTAGAAGAAGATTTTTTGTTTTTGCTTATGCTTGCATCATATATCGTTTAGAACAATACTAAGTACATAATTTAAGGAGAACTAGGTGTTAAGAGTCGGTGAAGCACGCGTAGAGGTTGAAGACGGTGAAATTCGCAATGGTTTTGAGACAGTCTCATTAGGCAGAACATTAGAAGTTGTAGTACCTACACTTGTGCATATTGGAGACAAACAAGCGCCAATGTTTAAGCTAGATACAGAGCGACAAGCCAAGAGAAGTCGTCAGTTGAGAGTAATGGCTACTTGCATATGTGAGACCTGTGATCAATTACACCTTCGAGACAAGGATGGGCATCTGGCGACCGATTACTTCAAGCCATACGAAGGGCTTCGTCTAACGGGAGATCGGTTACCATCAGTATTACCACATGCTTTTGGCTTAATTATGATGATGATGGGTGATGCACCAAAGCTTTGGGACGAGGTACAGGCAGACCCTAGAGCTGGCTTAGTTGTTCCCGCTGGTACAAATTAATAAGTACAGCCAGATGGTACAGTAAAAGTTTTAGGGCTGGAGTACCAGTTCTGAGCAGATGGACTCAGTTGATTGTTTGCCCAGTAAGTCACTTTGTAAGTCTCAGCAGGATAAAGTATCATAGCGCCGTATATAGGGTGCGTATCACTGCTCGTAACTTGCACGTCTCCCTTGGGTTGGCCATTATCCCAAAGGCTTGGTGTAGTGTCGAGGTAGGTAGGGTTTTCGCCACTGGTGTCTGGGCCTGTAAGCGCCTGTATAATTAAATTGAAAAAAAGTATTTCGCTGCTTGAACTTATTGCCTTTGCAATATGGGCAGTACTCGTGAAGGTGTATAGGCATTCGCCGCCAGAGAGTACATCGATATTAGGAGTTATACCACTCCAGCTTACACTTTGCGTAGTAGTTTGAGTTGGACTGCTTTGATTACTAGCCGAGTTGGAGGCGCCAGACATAGACTTACCAGCTGTTTTTGTAGGAATTGTTGGTGATTTTGCATCGGAATTAGCTGTAGTGCTATTCGTCACAGCGGACTTTTTGGTACCCACGGTAGCTGATTCTGATACTTCTGCTGATGTTTTGCCGCTAACTTTATTAGTAGGATTACTATTTGCTAGTGCTGCAATACCGACCAAAGTTACCAATAAAATTGCCACCACTGCAAACAGTAGGGGCACACGGCGTCTCTTAATAAAACTCTTTACCTGGGTTACATTAATCATGAATATATAATATCATATATAG
>JAGOUG010000089.1 GCA_018061375.1 Candidatus Saccharimonadota bacterium | reverse complement strand
ACCCATGCCTGGCGTAAAAGATCGGCTAAGATCAATTTGAGCAGAATCTAAGCTCATCCCCTGACTCTTGTGTATAGTGATGGCCCATGCCAACCTAAGTGGCAGCTGACTAACCTCAGCGCGCTTTTTACCATCCTCTTCCAAGCTCCAGCTATGCGGCTCAACCTTAACTAGCCTGCCGCCAGAATTCAGCTGCACAATTGGCAAATGATCTTTAAACGAAACCACCTGCCCACGAGTACCATTAACGAAACCAGCCGCAAAATTATTGGCTACAAACATTACTTCTGCCCCAACCGCCAAAGTCAATTCCTGAGGCGCTAAAACTCCACGGATCAACTGCTCCACCTTAGCTGCCGCTCCCTTAGTCTGCATAATGAAAGTCTCGTTCTTAGAAGACAATTTGCTAAGCTTATCTTGATTGATGCTGTCGACGTCTTCATTATGAGCATACAGCCGAGTAATTAGCTGGTCTGATTCTGGCTCAACTCCCAGCCTCTCAGCCAGCGTATCTTGATGACTTTCATTTAAGTCATTGCTACGCATTGCCTCAAGTAAATCAAGTAGCCCGCCACCCTGTTGGCGATGCTGTTCTTCAAGGTAGCATATGCTCGGATTCAACTCAGCCCAAGCATTTGAAAGATGAACAAAATCATCAAGTTCTTGGCTACGGTTTACTGGTGGTAGTTGAAATAAGTCACCCACCAAAATAACTTGTAGCCCACCAAATGGTTCATCACTTTCTCTTAGCAACTTGCAAGCTTGATTAATCATGTCTAGCCGCTTACCATGCAGCATCGAAACCTCATCAATCACCAAAACATCAGTTGAATTATATCTTTTAACTAAACGTTCGTTGTCTTTTAACCAAATAAGGTCGTTTGCTGAAAGTTCATCGCGTATTCCAAGCCCGGACCAAGAATGAATTGTCGTACCACCAATATGCGTCGCAGCAATACCGGTACTAGCTGTTACCGCAACTGTCTTATTTTTTCTTTCGGCCAAATCTATGTATTTATTTAGCACATAAGTTTTGCCAGCGCCCGGCGATCCAGTTAAAAAAACTGAATCCCCTCTAATCATCACCGAAAGTGCCTGCGCCTGCCTCATATAACCAGTATAGCAACTAAGTCGGCGTGCTACCGCCTAAAAGCCGGTCCATGTTTGAGTTTTGTATCGATTTGTGTCATAATTAATTAATATGAGAACCCCTGAGTCTGCCAACATAAGCGCCAGCTATGAAGCAATCGGTGAAGAATTAAACATTATTCTAAACAGTATGGCTGGAGGAAGAAACATTGCCTTACTTCTAGCCATGTCTGAAGGTGAAATATATGCACCATCGGAAATTGATGCAATTTATAAAGAAAGCTATACCTATTGGGAGGATCCTGCTACTAGAACTTCGCGGACTTACGCAAGTAGCCAATTGCGGAGTGCTGATCCTTCTGTGATAACTGTACTGGAATGGGATAGTAAGGCAGGAAACCTATATTCGCTTACTGGATTCGGTAGAGAAAGATGCGTACCAACCGCTGCCCGAGTTGCTTCTATTTGTAAGAAATACGATATATCACCTATTGACCTTATCGGTTACCGTTCAACCGCTAGAACTCATGAAGGCCTCGATCAACCATTCGCCAGACTTGCAATATACGGCAGACTCTTAGAGCTAGATACACAAAAGCCAATAACTATACAGCGACTCTCCGAGATTACTGGGCTTGACCACCGCGTCGTCCACAACCACCTTCCTAGTCTTCTGAGAAGCGGAATACTTGAGGGGATTAGCGACAATACCCGCAAGCGGTACCCGAGTTATAAAATCAGTAATTTCGAGACTAAGCTGACCCCTGAATCACTTAAAGAGAGTGAGTTGAGTAAAGACTGGTCTCAACGTAAAAAAGACTTGGCTATCTGGATTTCGGGAAATTTATATGGTGACATTATCACTGTTGACCAAATTAGAAAACAGCTTGAGGGCTCAAAGTTAACCGATCTCTATTTTAGGAGCAACCAAAAAACTAAACAAAATGAAAGTATAGCAGCCGTTCTTTCTTTATTTGAAAACATGGGCATAGTTGAGGCTGAGGAGCCCGATGAAAGTAATCTAAGAACTACACACATAGTGTTATCTGAAATCGGTAAAAACATAGTCACTGAATACATTAATATAATCGGCGACACGATTCAGAACAATGGTATTAACAGAGCTGTTGGTGGCAGGATAGCCCAAGAACGAGCAAAGGATCGTAAATTTATGGGTTGGCTTATTGGAATTGATGTTGCAAAGGGAGCAACTGCAACACGCGAACCACGAGAGGTTAAGCAGTCTAGGCTACTACAACTACTGTCTGAGAGCCCTCAAACAACAGGGCAATTAATGTCAGAAACCGGCTGGAAGCGGCGAGCAGCACATAACATCCTCCAGCAACTTCTCGAGAAAGGCCAAGTCACATTCGAGCAAGATGGCCGCGAATCACTTTGGCGAATTACAGAACAGGATAATACCAACTAAAAAGACCTTCTTGTGCGTAGATCGGATGCTATTTGAGCACTATTTTCCGCCTACTAATCAGACCTACTTCAACAAGGTTAATTATCGAAAGGTAGAGCGGGAATACGATCGCCGAATATTCGAGGGTGCCTGCTGCCGCAATGCTAAATAACGGCGCCACTACCCCACCCCAAAAGAATAATGCAGTTTCACTCTTTGGCTTACGCCAAGTTTTTTCTAGTGTTGGCCAAAATGCGACAGTATCAGCAATTATTGAAACATGTAGTGCCACCAACGCATTATCAGTAGCCCACCAAACAACCAGACTTAACACTAACAAGGAATAACAAATAATATCGTTCCTATTTAAGCCGCCTACACCGTACTTCATGGCAAGCCCGAATAACATAATCGAAGAGAGGATCTCACCCACTGTAACTGCCATAGCTAGACC
>JAGOUG010000088.1 GCA_018061375.1 Candidatus Saccharimonadota bacterium | reverse complement strand
GGACAGGCACCAACTTTATAAACACTCGGAAGAAATTCTTCGGCATGCTGTAAACGGCCTCGGCCTACTCAATAACATCCACTTGCCCATACCACGCACTGGAATTAAACTTTCAGATCAAATTACTCTAATCGAACATGTCCACTTTGGTGATAATACTACTGTAGACGACGTCTACATGGCCATTGAAATTGCAAATGGAACAGATGATGTTGAGGTTCAAAAGTTGAAGCTTGCTTCAGCAATTATTGATACAGGTTGCCTGACAGGGTATGTAATCGATACTGTGCAGCGTAACGAATTTGTTACTGCAACTGATGAAGACCTGAAAAACGAACTCCTAGCACTGACAGAAAATCACTACGATCTATAGGCTACTTTAGAGACTTTAAGGCGGTTCGGGCGGCTTGTTCTTCGCTATAGGGGCGAGAAAAAGTCATGGTAGATTCATCATAGTTATCGGCTTCCGTATTGAGAATACCTGGTTTATTGCCTAAAATTGATTTTTCATGGCCCTTGCCGAGCAGAAGTACAACGTCACCTTTTTTGGCCCGCTTAACGGCTTCAGAGACTGCGTCTTCGCGTTTATGTACCAGAAACAGGTCTTTGCCTTGTTTTTTTCCAGAAGCCTCTGAGCCGGCTGCTATTTGCTTCAAAATGGCCATTCCGTCTATGTCTCGATCATCTTCTTCAGTTACGACAACGATATCGGCATATTTTCCTGCAAGTTCGCCCTGTGTAGTTCGTTTTTCAGCGTCACGGCGTCCGGCACTACCAAATACTACAATTAACTTCCCCTTTACGGTCGGCTTCACTTCTTGGAAGATCTTTTCAAAACTCTCAGGTGTGTGTGCGTAGTCTATAATCACTTCAAAATCTTGGCCTTCGTCAATTCTTGCCATTCTACCTTCAACCGAATGTAGACTGGCAATCCCCTCTTCGATTTCTTTTGGAGTTAAGCCAACTGCACGACCAATACCAAGAACCGCTAAACTGTTATAGACGTTAAATCCGCCAGGTAAGTTACAGGTGATTACATAGATAGTGTCATCTACTTCAACTGTGTATGAACTACCCGCAGATGATTGATTAATATCTTTTGCAATAAGATCACCTTTATTAATGCCGTACATAGTTTTATTGGGAACTCGCTCCGCAAAATACGTACTGCTCGGATCATCAGCGTTGGCGATACCAACCTGGAGACCACGGTGATTTTTGGCAGCCAAACTAAATAACTTTGCTTTGGCATCGCGGTAACGTTCGAATGTACCATGGTAATCGAGGTGTTCGTGATTCAGGTTAGTCATAGCTACGACGGAAAATGGTATTCCCCAGACTCTATTTTGTGCCAATGCATGAGAAGTTACCTCGAGTACAAGCCACTCCGCCCCTGCGTTCTTAATCTGTTTTAGATTACGAACAAGCTGCCGCGAGCCCATAGTTGTTAAGCGTGTTTTGTTTGCCCGTGAACCCATTCCGTCACCAAGGTCAAGCGATATTGTAGTAAGCATTGCAACTTTTTTACCACTATTACGAAGCATTTGTGCAGTCAGCGTACAAGTGGTTGTTTTACCGTCTGTACCGGTTATGCCAATAACTTTGAGTTTACGGGCAGGAAAACCAGCAAGTACCTGCCAAAACATCGCCTCTAACAGGTGGCCAAGTGGCTCACTCTTTTGAAAAATGGTGTGCGGAATAAGTTTTTTAATGAAGGATCGCATTACATCTAGTATACAAAATTCGTATGCATTAGCGTATCACTACTCTGCCACTTCTGCTTCTTCAAGAAGTAACATCAGATCACAGGCAAGGGTAAAATCTAGCTGACAAGAATCGAATATGTGCTCTCCGTAACCAGTGCTGCCCCGCGTGCCACTACGTATCCATTCACGAACATGCAGTGAACCGTCACTGTACCGTAGGTCATATCCTCTGGTTACATCTCCACTCACCCCTTCTTCAACCGGAAGTTTGCAGTGCATACCATGTAAAATTCCGTCTGCATCCCGTGCTATTGCTATTACTGCCCCCGAGGGCGTTACTAGATCTACCTTAACCGAGTGGGCAAGCTCAAGGTCGGCAAGTACACTATTTAAATAGTTGTTCAAATCTGCCGATGGCTGATCTAAGACTATGTTTATTGATTCGGTATTTTCTTCAACGATTAGTTCAAGCGTAGAGCTAAGGCCAAGCGTTGCAACACTTATATTCAGCGGAACATACCGAAGTTTCTCGAGCAATCTTTTCAGCACACTTTGTTTAGTTTTCATCCGATCTTGGGTCAAAATACACATAAACTGTTGCTCAGCAAGCGCCGCTTCTAACTGCATAACGTGTGACTCCCCCATCTGTACTTTGTATGGAGTGGTTGTTACCTCGATCTGTGGCTGTGTTTTAGACAGTTCTTCAAATACATCCCATCCTTCACCCGAATTTACAAAAGTGTACCCCAGAAGTATAGGGCCATCCTGAAGACTGCGCCGCTGAGGAAAGTACAAACGAATTTTAGTGGCTTCATCGTGCATATAGTGAATTCTCATACTGGTATCTGCACCAGCGACTTCAACTTCTGAAACGTGTGGACCTTGTGGCAGTTGACTAGAAACATTCAGCGCAACTGCGTCTACGCGCATGTCGAGCATGGGTTTATAGTATCGACGTTCCGGAGTGCGTTCTGAGTACATAATGGTGTATGCTATCATCTGTAGAACTAAATGTGAAGCATAAATTTTATGAAGATACTCGCTATAGAAACCAGTTGTGATGAAACCTCGGTTGCCGTTGTTGAAGACGGCACAACTATGCACTCGCTTGTGATTAATAGCCAAATCGATATTCACAAGGCGTTTGGTGGCGTCGTACCAGAAATTGCTGCCAGAAGCCATATTGAGGTTATGATTCCAGTAGTTGAACAAGCACTAGATGAAGCAGGTATGACATGGGATGATATTGATGCAATTGCAGTAACACAGGGGCCGGGCTTACTTGGGTC
>JAGOUG010000087.1 GCA_018061375.1 Candidatus Saccharimonadota bacterium | reverse complement strand
GCCGGTAATATTTGTGAGTGCATCGCGAGATGTCGTGAGTTCGCTCATAAGTTGAGATGGTGATGACTGTACGAGCGAGGTATGTAGCATCCCGTGTGATCCGATTTCGTGACCGGAACGGCCGAGTTCAGTAATCATTTCTGGTGTCATGTAATACGGATCGCTTAAGTATCCACCAAGGCAATAAAAAGTTGATTTGTAGCCATATTGAGTAAGAAGTGGCAGCCCATTCGCGTATGTAGATCGTATAGAATCGTCAAACGTAATACTAACTAGTCCTCTATTAAAGCCACTCGGCTGATATTCATTTAGGGAGTAATCGTCAGTCTGTAAATATCCCACAGAGAACAAGGTCTGGTATATATCTGCACTGACAGCATTTGCCGGCATTACAAATTGGGTATAAAATTTGTTCCATCCTGTGCTTTTTAATGGTGATCCAATATACTTCCATACTTCTGTTCCATCCGTCAGTACAATATGTGCGTACACCTCCGTACCAACGTCAGACTGATACCAGTTAGAAAATTCGTATGTTTTACCGCCTGTGACAGGCTGCGGATCGGCAGACCAATGTGCGTCGCCACTAGTGTAGTTTTGTATCACTACTCGCCCACTGCGGCTTCCGGTGTGTCCTACTTGCGGGTAGCTGAAAACTGCGTCGTTAACTTTTGCAGTGTTGGATTGCCATCGTAGCGGGCTCACTGAGTCTGCGGTTGCCTCCATAGAGCTGTTTGCTACTATATTTTGGCCTGGTAGCGCAAGCACCGGCTGGTTGTGAGTCAGGCTGAAGTCGTCTGTTTGAAGGTATCCTACCCCGCCGAGAATATGTAGCAATGTTATAGATTCAGTACGTGCGGGAATATTCACCTGGGTTTCTAATTTCTTCCAGCTCGTTGATTTGCCCGCACCAGATAACCATTTGTAAGATACTGATCCGTCAGTTGCGGTGAATCTTGCCAGTAACTCTGTTCGTACGTTCGACTTGAAATAGGTGCTATACGTGTAGGTTTCACCAGGGGTAACCGTCACTGGGTCAGACAACCATTTAGCATCGCCATTAGTATAGCTCGTTGTATTAATGTAAACGCTTCGGCTTCCGGTATGACCTACTTTTTTGTACGTAAATGTACTTGTATTACTTCCCCAGGTGTCTTTGTGCCAATAGAGGGGTTCGGTTTTCCGTGCGGGGTTAACAGATTCCACTGATGGATTGGGCATCAGGTTTGGTGACGCAGCGTTTACTCTATTCTGAGTATTGCCAAGCTGAAACATAACTACGCTCAGTAGTACAATAATAAGTCCGTATTTTTGGGTAAGTTTTTTGACCAATGCTTGTGCTGAAAAAATCATAACTGTGTACTCGTAATCATACCGCGCTCGGGGGACTTCCAGGTAGTCTTTTTGCTAGCGAGGCTGGCAGAAAGCATAGGCAGCCCAAGCACCGACTTTATAGAAGTTATGTACTCAATTACAGTCAGCATATAAATTAAGGCGTATGAAGCAGGTGCATACAGCGTCAATCGCGCACGGTCCCTTACAGAAACATGGTCGCTCAGCCATATATTTAAACTAAATAACATGAAGAATACTACCGATGCTGAAATTAGCGTAGAACTATCACCCGTTGAGAGCACTACATAGAGCAGGTAGAAAATAATGAGCGGTTCAATCAAAATTATCGCCTCGTATATAAGGGTAATTGGTAATAGAAACCACGTCAGTTGCCGGGAATATCGACTGTTCTTGCTAAAAAACAGATGTTTATTTTTTAGGAATGATTGCAATCTGCCATACTTCCAGCGGTATCGCTGAGTAATGAGTGCGCTGTAGGTAAGAACAGGTTCGGTGTAGGTAATAGCATTACTCGCAAACACTACTCGATTGTCTTTGTTTCCTTCGGCGACAATCTTCATTGTGAGATCTATATCTTCAGTCATAGTATTAGAATCGTAATAATTAACTCTTTCAAGCATGCTTCGTCTAAAAACAGAACCAACTCCTCCGACAATGTACTCCATGTTTAAGAGAGTGTGTGCCTTTTTGAGCTGGTGAGAAAACAGGTACTCTAATCGTTGAGCGAGCCCAAGTAGTGTGCCGTTTTCTAAAATATTTACGTTTGAGGCTGCGGCAACAACTCGTCTATCTCTAAAATTCTGCACAATATTCTTAACACAATCTGGGTCCACGGTTGAATCGGCATCGAGACACATTATGAGCTGACCATGCGCTTTTTTTGCGATTGCGTAGTTGAGCGCTTCTGCCTTACCTCTATTCGGCCGACTAATAAGCCAAACCTTAAACTTGAGACCACGTTGCCTGGCATAACTCCGTACAATCCGAGCTGTTTCATCAACTGAACCATCGTTTGCAACAATAATTTCTAGTTTAGAACTCGGGTAATTGCTTGCTTCTACGGACTGCAGAGTGCGTAAAATTACAGTTTCTTCGTTATGAGCCGGAATGATAACAGAAATACGGGGGCGGTAGTATGTTTTTTTGCTCTTCTGTACACGATACTGACTTTTTAGAGAATAGATATTGCTGCTTAGCATATATACAACAAGTCGTACTACGCTGTAGGTGCTCAGCGCTAAAAGTACGATCTGTAGAATATTCATCGCACTTCCTTTAGGCTAAGGTTCAGTATACGTCTGTTTTCAGACCAGGTTCCTGTACAGGTAAGCAGCTGAAGGCTTGGTTTACCACCCTGCTTGTCAAAGACCGAAGTATCGGTTGGCACGGTAGAAAATGATCCTTCAAGTGTATATGCAAACAGGGCACCTTTTTCAGTGTAGACCAATACGGTGTCACCTGTTTTTAGGCCGCTCAGCTTGCCAAATACTGCCTGGGTGTTGTGTCCATATATAACAGTAGATCCAGATTGTGTATTAAGTGGTTGTGTATTTGTAGCATACTGCGCCTGTGTATTCGAAAGTGTCCAGGTTTGATTTTTAAGGTTGTGTGTGCCGGGTATAACATCAACGGAATGACCCATTGAAGGTATTACAAGTCGAACAGGAATCCCAGATATTGGGTTCTGTATGGTGTCTATTGG
>JAGOUG010000024.1 GCA_018061375.1 Candidatus Saccharimonadota bacterium | reverse complement strand
AAACAAATTAAAGTATTCGTAGATGCCGAGGTATTAGTTCTTTCGCACTTTAGTGGCATCGGACACTACACGGCCTCACTTTTAAAGGCACTCGATAACCTGTTATATCTTGACGAGTATTCTCACCTAAAAGTTACGCTTGGAGTTCCGTTCAGAGATGCCCACAAACTTGGCAAGTATGAGTATGCAAACTTTGGTGTACGGAAGATACCTCTGACACCCAGGCATGTTACAGGCCTGAAACAAAAAAACCTGCTCCCACCTATTGATTTAATATTTGGGAAACAGGTGTATGTATTCCCTAATTATAGTTCCTGGCCAACACTTTTTAGCAGGTCAATTCCGGTTATATACGATCTTTCGTTCATCAAGTTCCCACAATTTGGCGATGCCAGAAATATGAAGTTCCTCCAAGACCAAGTCAAAAAATCCGTACAACGTTCAAAACGAATTGTAACGATATCTACCAACAGTAAATCAGAAATCTCTGACGAATATGCTGTAGACAAATCGAATGTTGATATAGTGTTCCCAATCATCGAGATGCGCGAATTCTATAAGCGATCCGAACAAGAGATTAAACAAGTGAAGGCTCGTTATGGTATTTTTGATTCGTACATCCTGTTTGTTGGAAACCTAGAGCCACGAAAAAATTTAACTACACTACTAGATGCCTATAAGAAGTTGCCCGAGTCTGTTCAAAAAAAGTACGCTCTACTTCTAGTTGGGGCAAAAGGTTGGAATGATGATGAAATACATACCAAAATTCAGCAAATGCGTATGGACGGACTCCGCATTATTCAGCCCGTAGATTATGTGACAGACGAAGATCTGCCAGCAATTGTTTCTGGTGCAAGTTGTTTCACGTATGTAAGCGTCTACGAAGGCTTTGGGATACCACCCGTTGAGGCACTTGCCTGTGGCACACCGGTTGTTACAAGTGACAACTCATCACTACCTGAAGCTTGTGGCAAGAGCGTCCACTACGTAGATGCGCTGAATCCCACCGAGATAGCAAAGGCCATTGAATCAACACTCTCTGAGAAGAAACCAGATCTAGATGCGGGTTATGAACAAGCTGCCAAATTTGATGCGCTCAGTGCGGCAAAGTCATTCATCAAAACAATTGAGGATGCTGCGAAATGAAGATAGCATTAGACTTACGGGCCTTGCAAGTCGGGCATGAAAATCGTGGTATCGGTAATTACTTGCTGAATATATTGCAGTACTTTCCGAAGGACAAGACTGAATATATTGTGGTGCGTTATAGCTCATCAAACCCAGTTAAAGACTACTCACTCGACCTCGGATCGAAGAAGTATCAAGAGGTTGTATTAGAACGGCGTAAGTTTGCAAAAAATCCAAAGGGTATATTCCTGTTTATCCTAGGGATGTTTACGCCTGTTTTTGGTAAAGTTAAAAAATTACATCCCGACGTTTACTTTCAGCCTGACTTTTTGTTTGGACTTCCTCGTAGTAGCAAGATAAAAAAAATAGTGGTCGTGTATGATATCATCCCTCTACTCTTCAGAAACATGTACCTACCGAGTTGGCGCCGATTTGCACACCTAAGACAGCTCAGGCTTCGTTCAAGAATACTGCGTTCAGTCCGTGCTCTTTATCATGAAAAGCGCTACAAGAGGGGTCTCCGGTCTCTGCGTCGCGCTAATAAAGTGATTAGTATCTCTCAAACAACCACCAACGACCTAGTTAATGTTGTCCGGGTTGATCAGAAAAAAATTAAAACCATACATCTTGCTCCATCTTTCGTACAAACTAGCAAGACTACCGTCGATACCCAACTCCGTGAAAAAATAAACCAAATCAAGGGAAAGTATCTAGTGTTTATTGGTGGGACTGACCCAAGACGACAAGTACACGAATTGGTTTTTGCTTTCAATCTGCTCAACTCTAGAGGCTACGATATCAACCTCGTACTTGGGGGCAACGAATTCGTACAGGGTAGCAAAGAGCTCAGCCCAACGGCACAAAAGTCGATTAACCTAAGTTCTTACAAAGATAAGATTTACCTACTTGGTAGAATTAGTGAATCAGACAAGCGCTATGTGCTTGAGAATGCGCTCGCGTTTGTATACCCGACATTGTATGAAGGTTTTGGTCTTCCTATCCTTGAATCAATGAGCTCAGGCTGCCCGGTTATTACCTACGACAATGCAGCAACAAGAGAGGTTGCGGGTAATGCAGCTATCTATGCAAAAGATCAAGATGGCTTGAGTATATACAATAGTACAAGAACTCTAATGGACAGTCCCTCTACGCGCGATGAATATATTTCAAGTGGCATAAAGCAGTCCAAAAACTTCAACTGGGATGATACGGGTAGACAAACCATACAATACATCCTGAGCAAGGAGGTTTAGGTCTTATTTCTTTATGTGAAGACTAGAGTTCTTAGAAAAAACAGGCATGACCCAATCGTCAGACTGCGCAACAATGTATTCATAAGTAGTATTACTTGGTTTTAGCAAACTACCGTCGTTGTCTATTAAATACACGCTCCCGAAGTCTTCGAGCATCTGACTGTAGAAACCTCTCGGGTCGCTATAAGCCTCACTGGTGAATTCAATAAACATTGAAACATTAGGACTGACTTTAATCATTTGCCTCATCCCCTTATAGGCCATCTCCTCTGAACCCTCTATGTCCATCTTAATAAGATTTAGTGATTTAATCTTGTTAACTTTGCAGTATTGATCAATCGATATCGCTGGGACTTTAATCGATTTATGTAAGTTCAGTTGCATCTTTTTACTCATATAGCTGTCGAGTTGTTCCATAGTCTGAACAGATGATGACCCTATGTAACCTTCAAGTACATTTAGCGTAAGCGTTCCTTCTTTGTCGGATATTGCAAAGTTTTCGATTTTAGCTTGTTCATTAAACCAGTTGGTTTTAAGGCTCTTCTTTACATATGGTACGATCTCGGGGTTTGCCTCGAACATAACAACCTTTGAGTTTTTTTTACTCGTAAATTGTGCCGCCAGAAGTCCGAAGTATCCAAAGTTTGCTCCAATATCCAAAACTGTGTCGTTCTCATTAATTAAAGAAATCCACGCCTTCGTTATTGGCTCTTCCCATACCCCGTCTAATGCGATGTGCGTAGCTACAGAAAGGTCCCTGGGGTCAAGATACATTTTTAGTCCTGTGAATATTTTAGTCAATATCTCTTTTTCTGAGAGTTGTATAATTCCAGAGTTTATTTGCTTTCTGTATATAGAGTTAACTGTGTCTCTGGTGGCAACTTGGGTTCTCTCTATGACGTCAATTCTTTTATCTAGGTGTGTCAACGCAGCCTTAAAAAACTTGTCACGAGTCGACCTTAGGGATTTGTTTATGAAATTTTTCATATTGTCTCCAGTCTACTTAGATATTTTTGATTTTACAATAATTGGGGGTAGTACTGCGGTAGTAGAGCGCTCACGTCGCTTAACCGTGAAGTTAGCGGCTTCATTTAGCCAGTCTAGTGTTCTGCCAGAATTGTCGACTAGTGTAAGTGTGACTGAGTAGTCACCATCGTTAAATATGTTCAAGATCTGCCACTTAAAGTCGATGGTTGAACCAGGGCTAATATTCAAAATGTCCTTTTCGGAAATCATACGGTTGTTGACTGCAGTAATTTCACTCCCATCTTGGCCCAGAATATGTACGCCGTAGACAAGCTTATCTACGATGGCATTGGACTGGACTTTAGCATTTACGAATAGATTGTCCCCGTTAATTATTGCATCAGCTTTCAGCACTCTAACCTCTCCCGTTCCCCATCTATGGTCGTCACTTACACTTTTTTTGGGTGAACTTGATGACTCTTGAATAAACATTTCGGCATATTTTCGAGCGATATTAGTTGGTTGGCCAGATGCGTTAAGCTCTGACCTTTCAATAAGTATCGCTCGGTCACAATATTCTCTGATTGCACTCATGTCATGACTCACAAATACTACGGTTTTATTTCTAGCCTTTAAGTCTTTGAAATAATTGAAGCATTTGCGCTGGAAGTCGGCGTCTCCAACGGCAAGTACCTCGTCTATGAGGAGAATATCGGTGTCTACGCGCGTTGCTATAGAAAAGGCAAGTCGAACCTGCATACCGCTCGAGTAGTTTTTTAGTTTTTGATCCATAAACTTTTCTAGCTCTGCAAAATCAACAATGTCGTTATACATGCCATCGATCTCTTTTTTAGAGAAGCCCATGAGCGAGGCGCTCAAGTACACGTTGTCTTTGCCGGTTAATTCCGGGTTAAAGCCTACTCCGAGCTCTATGAACGGGACGAGCCTACCATTTACACTAACCGTGCCTTTGGTTGGCTTGTATATTTGAGCAAGAATTTTAAGGAGGGTGCTTTTACCGCTTCCATTTCGGCCAACTATCCCAAAGAACTCGCCTTTCTTTACTTCAAAGCTAATGTCCTTGAGTGCATGCTGTTTTTCAACAGTACGCTTGCCTCCCTTCATCTGCTGCAAGAAGCTACTCTTGAGTGAGTTAGCTTTTTCGTGCGGCAATGCGAAGTCTTTATACACACCATCTACTTTAATTGCAATTTCTTCGGTCATTACACCTCCTCCGCAAAGTATGGTGCGCGTGATCTAAAATACAGTCCAGCCAAAACACTCGTTACTACAACTATGGTAATTGGTATTAGGTAGGCTACCGGCGTACCAAAGGTCGACCCGAGTGTTTCTGTTTTTTCAGTTACTAGCATATAGCGCATATCTTGCATGAGCTGTGCTATAGGGTTACTAATCAGTATTTTAGCCAAAAGGGGGCTTGGCCCGCTCACGAATGCAAAGTCATACATAATTGGTGTCGCGAAGAATAGGCCCTGCATAATAACTTCCCAGATAAAACTCAGATCTCGGTAACGAACATACAGTGCGCTGAGTAGAAAGCCGATTGCCAGCGTAAAAACAAACAACTCCATTATAAGAAGTGGTAATAATAATACGGTCGTCGCAATCTCGGTGTTCGCAATTAACATAAATATTGCAACAATTATGAAGTTGAAGAACAGGTTTATAAGAGCCGAGCATGATCCGGCAACGACAATAATATAACGTGGAAAGTTCACCTTACGAAGTAAATCACCCTTACCCACAATTGAAGTCACACTGTTGTTAGTCACCTCGGCAAAATAGTTCCACACAATAATACCCACCAGTAAATACACACCGAAGTGTGGAATATCACCGCCAGCCTTTAAGATCTTTACGAAGACAAGGTAAAGAATTACAAACAAAGAAAACGGACGTAGAAGTGACCAAAAGTAGCCAAGTACTGAATTTTGGTACCGGAGTTTAAAATCTGAAACGACTAATTCTCTTAGAAGAATTGCCGAGTAGCGATACCTCGCCTTGATCCGTTGGATTTTAGTAGTCATTATAGGTTATTATATCAAACAATGACTAAAGAGACTCAAAAAAGAATTGTAGTAACGGGTATTAACGGGTTTGTTGGCAAGCACCTGACACGGGAGCTGCTGGCGAATGATGTTGAAGTTATTGGTATTGGACAAGAGAAATCTGCCCATGATGAGATCGCAGATGATCTTGATTCATACTACTCAGCCGATCTAACAAAAGAGTGGCCGGTACATGGTCGTATAGACGGTGTTATACACCTTGCAGGGCTGGCGGCAGTTGGTAGGTCATTCGATTACCCACAGGACTACATTAACCTCAATAGTGCGATGGTTACCCAGATGGCCGAGTACTACCTTCGTACCGAAAACCACTCACCAAGATTCGTAGTTGTGAGTAGTGGTGCAATTTATAGCCCCGACCAGCCAATGCCCCTCACTGAAGATTCTAAACTTGGTATTACCTCTCCCTATGCTGTGAGCAAAATCCTAGTAGAGAATCAATGTGAATATTACCGCGAGGTAGGGCTCGACTGTGTTGTAGTGCGCCCATTCAATCATACTGGCCCAGGTCAACTCGGTGGCTTTTTAATCCCTGATGTAATTGCTCAACTACAAACAGGTGATGAAGTGCATGTCGGTAATATTGAAACAAAGCGAGACTATACTGATGTACGCGACATTGCCCGGGCATACCGCATGCTCGCACTCGCCCCCCGCCTTGCACACAGCACGTATAACGCCTGCTCGGGTGTAAGTACTCAGGGAAGCGAGATTGTAGAGAAGCTAAAAGTACTCACCGGTAAACCAGATGCACAGGTTGTTGTTGATGAGTCTAAGGTGAGGCCGACCGATCCGGCCGACATCTACGGAAGCTCGGCTCGGCTACGTGAAGATACCGGCTGGAAGCCAGAAATCAGCCTCGACCAGACACTTTCTGATTGCATTAATAGTTAATTTTTAGCTTCAATCGCGAGGTCGTGTTCGACCATAAGTTTTACGAGGCCAGGGAAGTCGACTTTTCGCTTCCAGCCGAGTTCGTTCTCGGCCTTAGTTGGATCACCAAGTAGTAAGTCTACCTCAGAAGGTCGGAAGAAGTCTGAATTGATAGAGATGAGTGTTTCACCAGTCTTCGCATCAACACCAACTTCATCAACACCAGTACCTTGCCAGGTAATCTCTCGGCCAATCTCTTTGAATGAGAGTTCGCAGAATTCTCTAATTGAGTGTGTTTCGCCAGTGGCAAGAACGTAATCTTCAGGCTTATCTTGCTGTAGAATCCGCCACATACCTTCAACGTAATCACCTGCATAACCCCAGTCGCGCTGAGCGTCTAGGTTACCAAGTTCAATTCTGTCTTGTGTGCCGTGCTTAATACGGGCAACAGACTGGCTAATTTTACGGGTTACAAATTCTGGGCCACGGCGTTCGCCCTCGTGGTTGAATAAAATACCGCTGACGGCGTACATGTCGTAGCTTTCACGGTAGTTCTTAGCAATCCAATATCCATATAGCTTTGCTACACCGTACGGGCTGCGGGGGTGAAAGCTCGATTCTTCGGTGTAGCCTTTTTCTGGTCGGTTATAATCGAGCCCACCGAACATCTCGCTTGTTGATGCCTGGTAAAACTTCGCAGTTTTCTCAAGGCCAGAAAGTCTAATGGCTTCAAGCATATTGAGTACACCCTTACCGGTCACGTCAGCGGTAAGAATTGGATCTCTGAATGAATACCCAACATGGCTGATAGCAGCAAGGTTATAGACTTCATCCGGTTGGATCTCTTGCATGGCGCGGGTGAGTGCAGCAAGATCAAGCAGATCAGCCATTACAAGGTTTACATAGGGCATCTCGCTCTTTACCTGCTTGTAGCGCGGGTGGCTCGATTCTAGTTGGCCGCGGATCACTCCGTAAACTTCATAGCCTTTTTCATGTAGTAACTTTGCTAGGTGTCCGCCGTCTTGTCCTGCAATACCAGTAATAAATGCTTTTTTAGCCATAAACAAAAATAATCTCCTCTTTTTTGGTACTCATAGTATATCAAGATAATTAGGTGATGTGGTGTTGATATTTATATTCAATGTATGTACAATGTAATTACATATGAAGGCATCTATAATCAAAATTGGAAATTCAAAAGGGATACGCATCCCTAAGGCGCTCCTTGAACAAATTGGCCTCGATAAAGACGTTGAGCTCAAGGTAAAGGACGGGGCAATAATGATCTCCCCCGCCAAGACTAGTAAGCAGCCCTATAATGATGAGTTTCTGATGAGCCTGTCTGCTCTTTCTGACTGGAACGACCCTCAGGAGGACGAAGCATGGGCATCCCTACAGTAGGTTCTATTGTTCTGGTGCGCTTTCCCCATTCAGACCTCAAGTCTTATAAACTTCGGCCAGCACTAGTTGTGGCACATGCAGAGTTTAACGATTTAATTCTCTGTCAGATCACAAGCAAAGGATATACTAGCAAACACGCGGTGCCACTCGGTATATCAGATTTCGCAACTGGTAAACTTCCGGTTGAAAGCTTTATTCGACCAGATAAAATATTCACTGCCGACAAGGGCCTCGTAACGACCGTGCTCGCAACGGTGTCAGAAAGAATTATGAAAGCCACCAAGAATAGACTAGGGGGCATATTCAACATATGAAGAAGATTGTTATAGATGCACGGGCATATACAGGAACTACGGGTCGATACGCCCGGAAGTTAATTGAGTACCTCGAGGTGTTAGAGTCTGGGCAGACAGATAGGGAATATGTAATTTTAATGTTTTCGGATGAGCTGAGTGCATACACCCCGAAGAATCCTCGGTTTTCTAAACTAGCCGCTGACTTTGCTCATTACGGCGTCGCAGAACAGATTGGCTTTAAAAAGTTTTTGGATGGGCTCAGTGCTGATCTGGTGCATTTTACGATGCCACAGCAGCCAGTGTTCTATAAAGGCAAACATGTAACAACTGTACATGATCTAACGCTTCTAAAAACCTATCCGGGCAATAAAAACCGCTTCATCTATAAACTAAAGCAACTCGCCGGTGGCTTCGTATTTAAACGAATAGCGAACACGAGTGAACATATAATAACACCCAGTCAATTCACAAAAGACGATTACCTCAAGTTTCTTGCAAGGTCCAACCTTGCAGCAAGGTTGGACCTTGATGAAAAAATCACGGTGACACCCGAGTCTGCAGATCCCGCCACCGTAAAACCAACCCCCTACCCTGCCTTAGTTGACAAAAGCTACATAATGTATGTTGGTCAGCAAAGTTCCTACAAGAACTTACGTCGATTAGCTGTGTCCCACCAGGCACTCCTCACTACTCACCCGTCACTTCAGTTAGCCTTCGTCGGGAAACTAAATGAATCTGGAAAAGAACTGAAAACCTGGACCGAACAACAGAATTACAAAAATGTTGTGTTCACTGGTTTTGTTGAAAACGAATCTGAGCTTGCATGGTTATACCAAAACTGCCGAGCCTATGTATTCCCCTCTCTTATGGAAGGCTTTGGCCTTCCTGGGCTCGAAGCTATGTCCTACGGCGCACCAGTTGTCAGTAGCAACGCCACCTGCCTGCCAGAGGTCTACGGAGATGCCGCCCACTACTTTGATCCAGAAGACGTAGACGACATAACACGCGCCATCTCAGAAGTTCTCAGTGACAAATCATTGCGCACCAAACTTATCAAAAATGGCTATACACAGCTCAAAAAATATTCCTGGGAGCGTATGTCGGAGCAAACGCTTGCCATTTACATGGCTGCGCTTGGTAGATAGTAGGTAGAAGTTAGTAAATGAGTTGGCTTCGGGGGTGCAGAGACTAGGTACTAGCAAGGGACCTAAGACGATTCAAGATGGAGGTGTTGTTTGATCAATTCTGCTAACCTATGTTGTGTCTCTGGGTTGAGTTCGCCTAGCTTCTCTATTAAGTCACCCCTGGCAATCGAGGATATTCTATGTATGCGAGCGACTGACCGCTTCTTTAGACCGAAGCTCTTCCAATCTTCAAGGATTAAGTCCCCAGATTCAATCTTCAGCTGAGAAGAAACTGGTATGACGGCTATGATTTCATGCGGCCCAACAGGGCTGCTAATCACTATAACTGGGCGAACCTTAAACGCTTGTGATTCTATAAACGTAAACCGCGCTACATACACCGTATATATGAAGCGTTGCTTCACCTTACTACAGAACGGCCACTATAGTCACCGTAAATATCTTCTTCAGGATCATTCAAGTAATCACTTCCGACAGACCCTGCCGCAGTAGCCCTGATTTCACCAAGCTCTTTGGTCGCGCGTATAAGTAAGTCTTCTGTAACCATACGTGCAAGTCCTAGTTTCAAGATCTCTGGATCAGATAGTGTAGGATACGACACTTTGGCAATTTTAAGTGCTTCATTAACCTCATCTGTTAACGAAAGTCTTATGGCTGCGGGTTTTTTAGCTGTATTCATGGCTGTAACTATATCACACTGAGTGTCATATTACAACACCCAGTGTGTGAGACCAATCTATTTCATATTGACTGGATCCCGGATCGGGGTCCGGGATGACCCTGTCATTCGACAGGTCTGGCATGGAAACCCGAGCACCTAATACCAGTTCCCCATGCCATACTCGGGCCTAGCGGCGGAAGAATAGCCTTAGGATACCTACTATGAATGTGACTAGCTTCTTTATTGCGGCTATTACCTGGGCACGTGGGGAGATGGGTGGAGTTGGTGGATCAACGGGTGGTGGCGGAGGAGGCGGTGCTGGTGCTTCTGAGATGAGCGAATCACAGGCATCATCTACGCCGTCTTTATCCGTATCTATACCTGATGGCGTAACAAAAATGCATTTATCATCTGCGTTTAGCACGCCGTCTCCGTCGTAATCGGTATCGCTTGCAATCACCGTGACATCTTTGTATATATCTATCTGCTCACCCGCAATATTCTTACCGAATATATGCACAACGTGTGGACCCGGCTCAATACCCACCGGAATTACTGCATTAATAGCGAGCTGTTGGTTAGTTGTTGCGGTAGCTGTACCAATAACTACAGGAGTTGAATGAATTTCTACCTGGTAATTACTGTCTGGTTCTAAAAAGTACCCAGAAATATCTAGCAAACTAACTGCCTGAGTGCCAGCCTGAACGAGGTCTCCAAACAGGCCGTCTTCTAGAATCGGCTGAACCGAAGTGCCGGTCGTATCCCCTGTTGGGCTGAGTCTACCCGGCATATCTTTTACATTCGTTGCTGGTGCGGGTGCGGGCATTGGGCTAGTGAGACTGGCGGTCTTTTGCAAAATTACATCTTTATATAGTTGATGGCCGAGTTTATTGGGGTGAAATGTTGCGCTACTAATTGGCCCGAAGCTAAACGGCGCATCGGTGCCAAACGTTAAGCCATTGACCGCGAGCGCCCATGATTTGTTTTCACACAACCGATGACCAGAAAACGTATTTGCGGCATCTACATAAAATACACCGGTATTTTCTGCAGCCCGTTTTATAACCGTATTAAGGTCTTCGGTGATTTCTTCTGCGAGCATCAGTTCTGCGCTAGAGAGCCGAACATTAAGTGCACAGTCTCCGCCGGGGAGAACAAGTTTCGGATAGCCAACAACATATATCCTGGTATCCGGACTAGCCGCTTTTAGACCCTGGTAGGTTTCTACAAGCCGGCTGTATTGCCCCTTCACCTCGTTAAGAACATTCTGCTTCTGCTCAGCACTCTCGTAGCAACTGTACTGCGTGAGAATGCAGTATTGAAGCTTCTTACCAAAGTTGATATCGTTCCCACCGATTGAAAGTGTTACGGCGGCTGGTTTATACTTTTTTACAAATTCAAACTGTCTTCTGTAGCCCGGTAGGTAGTTGGTGTAAATCTCTTCGTCGTACTGCGGCTCTACAAGGCCAGATGCCTGTGGATTGTTGTTTTTATACTCTAGGGCCTTATCAATTTTTACATCCTTGATTTTGCCCCCACTACAAGCCACCGACTCCGCCTGACTATAAC
>JAGOUG010000086.1 GCA_018061375.1 Candidatus Saccharimonadota bacterium | reverse complement strand
CAGGTGCAGTTATTACTGAAACAACCATAGAGGGTCAGCATGCATTAAAGGTAACCTATACCATCACAGACAACGGTCAGCTTGATTTAGATCCTGCTACGGGCAAGATTGTTGATCCTGTGGGACTGGCGGTTACAGCGGGCTCTCTAGCGTCGACAGGTGAGAGCATTAAGTTGTTTGCAGCACTTGGACTTGGACTTGTTGTTGTGGCTGGTGGGCTAGTGCTTGCACAGCGTAAAGCAGATAAGAAATAGGTAACCGAGTCAATTGAAAATGTCTTACACAATCGTAAGACTTCAAGCATAAGCTATTTGGCAGGGGCGCGTGGAATCGAACCACGATCTAAGGTTTTGGAGACCTTTATACTAACCGTTGTACTACGCCCCTATGCGTTTATAAATTGAATCTCTAGCGGTACCACTTCTTTTCACTGTCGACTCCCTTTTTCTAGCGAGTTCTTCAGTGGTGTACGCTTCGTAATATACCAGGTTTAACGGTAATCTTGTAGCAGTAGACTTAACTTTTCCTGAATTATGTTCTATTAATCGACGTCGCAAGTCGGTACTCGAACCAAAATAATACTTGCTATCTAATGACGACTTCAATACGTAAAAGTAAAACATAACTGTATTGTACTACGCCCGCCTGCCGTGCATGGCGGGCAGGCCCCTATATGTAATTTGTAAAACGTTGTAACAAAGAATATTGTACCATCACATCTGGTAATTAACTATAGCGGATGGCCCATCTGGGATAATCTGTTATAATTTTTAACTACACGAGGTATGAAGCAACTACAACTTACACCACCGCTACTAATTGTAACAATGGGCTATCCAGGGTCAGGTAAAACTTTTTTTGCACGCCAATTTGCAGAACTATACGATCTACCGAGAATAAGTGAAGAAGTACTCCGCTACGAGCTATTTGAAAAGCCACTTTTCAATGCAGATGAGTCTGAAATAATTGAACGAATAATGCACTACAACATCGAACAACTCTTCAAGACGAAAGCTACTGTTATCTGCGAAGGAATGTTCCTGACTCGTAAACAAAGAAACCAACTCTACATGCTTGCTTCAAAAAACGGCTACCGAACGCTTACTGTATGGTTACAAACCGATATGCAGACATCTCTAATAAGGGCTACCCAGCGCGACCGTAGAAACCCGGATAGTAAGTACTCGTTCGAAATTGATAGCAAAACGTTTACACGCTTAAAAGATTCACTCCAGCGGCCAACCGAAAAAGAAACTGCAATCGTAATTAGTGGTAAGCACGCATTCAGGAGCCAAATGTTAACGGTTCTTAAGAAGATTGCTGGAATGTATAGCGAAAGCATCAGTCGTGGTGAATTTTCTGCACCAAGCAAAATGCCAGCACCACAACGAAGAAAACCTACAAACCAACTGATACAATAACAGTGTGCGAATAATACACATACAACAAGTTGGTGATGTATCTATACAAAAATCACCACGAGCCAAGCGGTTGATTCTTAAAATTAACCATAGCGGGAGGCCTGTTGTGGTTATTCCAAAATACGTGCCGTATATAGTAGGTGAAAAATACGCACAGGCACATGTAGATTGGATGCTAGAACATAGTACTGGTACCCACAACCGAGTATTAGAGCATGGTATGAATATAGGAAAGCAGCATACGCTGTTATTTACATCTTCTGCGACAGATACTGTTAAAAGTCGTGTGCAAAACGGTAAAATAACAGTTCAAATGCCGTTGCATCTACATCAAACTGATACACAGGTGCAGCTGAGTGCATTCAAAGCCGCGACTCGGGCAATAAAACGAGAGGCAGAGGTTTACTTGCCAGCTCGCCTTTACGAAATTGCCAGACAGCACGGCTATAAATACAAATCAGTGAGCGTAAAAAATATGCATACAAGATGGGGCAGTTGTTCCAGCGAACGAGTGATTGCACTAAATATTTGGCTCATGCAGGTGCCGGAAGAACTGATTCAGTACGTACTCTGTCACGAATTAGCGCACCTACATAACCCCCATCACAAGCAAACGTTCTGGTCTGAACTTGAGACCCTCGACCCAAGTTATAAAGCCCACCGCATGCAACTCAAATCCTATCATCCAAACCTGGCATAAGCATAAACTTTACTACTAGTAGTAAGTCAGGCATAATACATACAAATGAGTGAAATTACACTTCGGCTCGAAAAAGCTATTCAAAGAGTAAACCTTATATACGGGCTTATAATACCGATTGCTATTGGCGTGTTGATGGGTAGGGTAATTTCACATTTTGATCCAGCATTTTTTAGATCCGGCAGAACTGCCGATTATGCATACTACACGGTACTGGTAATTGGGCTGACTACTCTTGGAGTGCATTCCCTTACAAAATGGCTCAACGCCGGCGTTAGACTGGTCATATTCTACCTACTCTACCATATAGGACTTGGAATTTTAGTAGTTTTTATGGATCCTTTCCCGTCACCATTTTTCTTTCAATTTACTGCACTATTAATTGCAGATGATCTATTATTTGGTAAACAGTGGATGAGAGTTGGTATTGCCTATTTCACCATGATAATTTTTGCATCGTTGTTCACATCTGATTTTCCAATAAACGGAAAAAATTTAGCGCTCGCCGGCTTGTATGTTATTGGGTCTGCAACAGTAGCAATTCTGGTATCTAAATACAGAACTATTTCTGATGAAGAGCGAGAACTCATAGACAAGACATCAAAACAAACTGCGTTTGAGCGTCAACGTCTACTTTCACTCATCAATAATATGGGTGAAGCAGTAATGGCAACAGATCAAAACGGTAAAATCGTATTGTACAACGCAGGAGTCTTAAATCTACTCGATACAAATCAAACCCTAGAAGACAGAAGTATCAACGAGTTTCTTAAGCTCAAAGACGAGAAGGGCAAGACAGTTCAGCTGACAGACATACTCGGGAAAAGCAGCACAGGGTCAACACATACAAACCTGATACACGAGTTCAGCCCAGGTGACTTTATTAATATGTACATCAATATTGCTTCGGTAAAGCTTGGATTTAAAGAAGAGACTGAGAGCGGATTC
>JAGOUG010000085.1 GCA_018061375.1 Candidatus Saccharimonadota bacterium | reverse complement strand
ACAATACCCTAGCCGGAGCGAAGCATATCAAAGGGAAATGTACCTTAAGACAGGAAAAGGTCGCCAGGAACTCAAAAACTTACTTGAGGGGCATTAGCGCAGTTGGCTAGCGCGCTTCCATGGCATGGAAGAGGTCATCGGTTCGAATCCGATATGCTCCACCACAGATTTAATTATTATGAAGAAACTATTGAAATCACTCATCGTTAAAATCTTATGGGCACAAGTTGCTCGTTTAAGGGCGCGGCATAATCCTGTGGTTATTGCTGTTGCGGGTAGTATTGGTAAAACCGGGACTAAGCGCGCGATTGCGACAGTTCTTTCTGGGGCGAAAGAGGTACGGTGGCAAGACGGTAATTATAACGATATCGTCAGTGTGCCACTGATATTTTTCGGCCAAACAATGCCTTCATTATTTAACCCGCTCGGTTGGCTGAAGGTGGTGATTGCGAATGAAAAGCAGATTAGAGGAAGCTATACACCTGAGATTGTAGTACTTGAAGTCGGTACGGACTATGCGGGTAATATGGATGAATTCGTGCTGCGCCTCAAGGCTGATTATGGTGTACTCACTGGAATATCTGCAGAACATATGATGAACTTTGTAGACATGGATGCAGTAGCAGAAGAAGAGCTGAAAATCTCTCAAATCGCCGACACATTAATTGTTAATGGAGACCTGGTAGATAAAAAGTACCGAACATTCGCTACCGGTACAATGCTGTACGGTGAAGGGTCCTACGATTGCATTATTAATCCGTCAAAACTAACAAAAGACCTGTACCGGCCGGTGATGTTTGACGTACCTAGCCTAAAGAAACAGGTATCAATTAAAACTCGTATGGTCGGGAGGCATAACCTCTCTGGTTTAGCAGCTGCTGCGTTACTCGGTTTCACGCTTGGCCTAACTGATGATGATGTTACATCTGGGCTTGAAAAGATTCAGCCTGATGCAGGTAGAATGCGCCTACTGCTAGGTAAAAAACAATCGTTACTGATTGATGATACATACAACTCGAGTCCAGAGGCAGTGACTGCGGCGCTAAACACTCTGTACGAGGTGCCGGGCACTACAAAGATTGCAATACTTGGCCAAATGAATGAGTTGGGTGAATTTAGCAAACAGATGCATCTTGATATTGGCGAGGCGTGCGACCCCAAGCAACTCGATTTATTAGTAACTATCGGTGCCGATGCTAATACATACCTAGCTAAGGCAGCCGAAGGTGCGGGCTGTAAAGTCGTGCGTTGTCCGTCACCATATCATGCTGCTGACATTGTCAGACCACTACTAAAAAAAGGTACCATTGTATTAATTAAAGGCTCACAAAATAAAGTATTTGCAGAAGAGGCGATTAAAGATCTGCTCCATAATTCTACCGATCAGGCTAAGCTCGTTCGTCAATCCAGTAAATGGATTAAGGTTAAAGAAAAGCAGTTTAAGCATGTCTAAACCACGAGTGCTTGTTATCGGTGGTGGGCCGTCAGACGAACGAGAAATATCATCGCTGTCTTCAAAGGCGGTGTTTGATGCACTGAAATCTCAGGCATACTCGGTTGAGTACTATGATTGGGATGGCTCTATAGATTGGTTGCAAGATAACCTAGCGCGGTTTGATGTTGTGTTGCCAATTTTGCATGGTGCTGGCGGTGAAGATGGTGTCATTCAGAAAATTCTCGAGGACGCGAGTATCCCCTATTTAGGATCTAATTCTGAGGTCTCAAAACTTTGTTTCGACAAAAAAGCTTCTCGAATACGAATAACGGAACTAGGTATTGTGGTACCTGATGGTGCGGTGGTAACTATGTCTGAATACCAAACGCATCCGTTATATTCGCAGCCCCATGTGCTTAAGCCGTATAATGGCGGTTCGAGTATAGACACATACATACTGGCCAACCCTAGTGATCGCCCAAATAAACTAGTTGAAGCTTCATTTAGTAAACACCACACTATGCTACTCGAGCAGTTTATTAAAGGAATCGAAATTACAGTACCGGTATTAGGCGGGGTGTGTTTACCGACTATAGAGATCCATCCACCGAAGAGTGGTACGTTTGATTATGCCAACAAGTACAATGGTGCGACTACCGAGCTGTGCCCGGCCCAGAGTCTAACTAAAGACCAGCAAAAGACGGTCAACGACATCGCACTCAGAATATACACAGCATTCGGTTGTCGGCACTTAGCGCGTATTGATATGATAGTAACTAAGGACACTGTGTATGTACTTGAGGTTAATACATTACCGGGTATGACAGAGAAGAGTTTATTCCCTAAGGCATCTGCCGCTATTGGTATGGACTTCAATACACTAGCAGTGAAGTTACTAGAATTATCACAGAAAGGTGACGGATAGTAGGTATGAGAGTAGATATAGTTCACCCTGGTGCCGGAGAATTGCAGTACGAAATACGCGGTATTGTTGAATTTGCGCACGCAATTGAAAAAACAGGTGTGTCAATAATTTGGGAAAATATTGGTGATCCAATTGCAAAGGGAGAAAAAGTACCAGATTGGATTCAGGACATTGTGGCAGAGGCTGCAAAAGATTCATTTAGTTACGCATATTCACCAACAAAAGGACTTACAAACGCTCGTGAGTATTTAGCAAAAACACGCAGCCAAGAAACTGGTGCTACGCTGAGTGCTGAAAATATTCTGTTTTTTAATGGGCTTGGTGACGCAATAACAAAAACGTATACCTGGCTTAACCCTATTGCGCGTGTGCTTGGTCCAAGTCCAGCGTACCCAACACACAGCTCTGTTGAAGGTGCGCATGGCCGGTCACGTCATCTCACCTATAACCTAGATCCTAGTAATAGCTGGATTCCGGACATTGACGATATTAGAAGTAAAATTAAGTACAACCCAAACATTACGGCACTACTAATAATTAATCCAGATAACCCAACAGGAATGGTGTACCCGAAAGAGACACTTCAAGAATTTGTAAAGATTGCCCAGGAATTTGATTTGTTTTTAATAGCCGATGAAATTTATGCTAACCTAGCTTACGAACCAGCTGAATTTACTTCGCTTGCTGAAATTACTGAAGGTGTACCGACTATTGTCATGAGGGGACTCAGCAAGGAGGTGCCATGGCCGGGCAGTAGGTGTGGAT
>JAGOUG010000084.1 GCA_018061375.1 Candidatus Saccharimonadota bacterium | reverse complement strand
ATAGTGAGCCATTTCATCTACAAACAAATCATTTGCAGAAGTATCCGCGGTCGTCACCTTGGAACCATCTGGTTTGAACTCCATTGTAATTGTTCGCGCATCAAACATGCGTATTACGTGATCGCCCAGTTTTTTGATAACGGGCAGTAGCGCATCGTGCCTGCGCAGTAGTTCTACTTGATATGTTTGTTCCATAGTATATTCTCCTTCACTCCTATCGTAAGTGAAGTTTAGCAAGAATATAAGTAAATTGTTTTACCTACACTAAGTAAGTTATCTCGTCGGGACGGTCTACGTCCCTTCATTTGCAATACACTCCGATATTTTACTGCTGGGTAGAGTTTCGAGGACAGTCTATACACATTGCAGCAGTCAATGTACCGAGTGCTTCCTCAACTTTACCGGACTTCTTGTCAGTTACTTGAATATTGCGGTCACCACAGACTGCTACACCAGTATAGAATTCGTGGGCATGTGCTACTCCGTCCCGTACTAAGCCGGGTCTTATGGCAAATACTGATGCACCTGACATACCAACATACTGTTCAGCTTGACAGCCCGCGGGCTTACGATTAATTCTAGGCATAAGTAGAAGATACACCCTATATAATCGGGTTGCAAGCATAAACAATTAACGATAATCCTTGATTTAACAGATGTGGTAGTATATTGGCAGCGTCTATCCCGTGCCTGATTGGCTTCATTCTTGACCTAGTCTACGTCTCTAATCCAGTAATATATTCGTTGATAATTTTTTCAACTTCCGCGGGTGAAAGTCTACTGCCCCCCACTCTCGGACTTCCACCAATAATCGTTGCTCCGCCCCATCTATCGTTTGTGGAACATTCAACTGCATTCAATCTTTCAATTAGTTCTGGCACAGCAAAGGGAATATATTCAGAACGTCTTCCTATTGTGTAACGCCAGCGTTCATCACCAATATCTTGTACAGCAATATATGCATCAATTCCGTCGACGAGGGCACCAATCCTGCCATCTTTACCCTGTTCTTCAATCATCTTCCAGTCTCTTCCACCACCAATAATATGGTACCGGGTATCTAGCTTTGCAGACTCACCTCTCCCGATTAAATGCCTCTGAATGCGACCTTCTACATCTTGAATGACGGATTTGTACTGCCCATTATCTTTTTTAGCCATATCTCCACTAGATCTAAAAAGAGTGTACGGTTCAAAAACCCAAGCCAACTCACCGAGTATCCGCAGGTCTCTATCATATGGGAACGCGCCAGCTGTAGCGTCTAGGGTACCGGCAACGTTTATAAACCTATTAAGAGCTGGTGAAGCGCTCCTGGTTTGATCAATATTATTCAGTAAAAACCATGCTGCACAAACGTCTTGATCACAGTCATTCACGTATACATTTGGGGCAAATATGCCGTCTTTTGTGTAGGCTTTGTCTAATCCCATCTTTACCTTGGTTAGAACTTGCTGTGCTGTAGATAAGGTAGCGAGTCGGTCTACACCTTCATGGTGATTTAAGTTGTCGTACGGACCAGTAGGATCGTACTTCGGCCCCTCACCAACGTAGCCATCTAATGCGATCGAACCAGCGGGATGCGTTGCTCGAAACTCATCCCAGGATAGTGGGGGTGTTTCAGAATGCACATAAAGTTCAGCGCTCATAAATATATATTATACAACCTCAATAAGAATATATCAATATATTCAAACTAAGCTTCCGTGGTCAAGACTTCTTCAGCAAGGCCGTAGGTTTCAGCGAATTCATCAGCACCAATAATATAACGATCACTACCTATTTCATCAGGCTGGTCTGGATCAAATACAGTTGCGACCAAACAGTCTGGATTGCCAAACTGCTTCTCACCCCAAGGAGCAGTAATTTCAATTGGCTGACCAGTTGGGTTAACGATAGCCCTTGCCATGCCCTTTGCTCGATATACTCCGTCTTCATCTGTCGGTTCGTACCGCTTACCAGCCTTTTCTGCATCTATGATGTATTGTTCACCACCTGGGTTTGTTACGATGACATCGTTTTCACCAGCAATGTTTTCAGTTTCTACTGTGCCATCTGCAAGCGTCGTAATGATCTTCTCACCTGGAGTTGCAGGTCGTAGCTGTACTAATCCTTTTTTTGCATAAACTGGAGCTTCAGCTAGTAGCTGAGTCCATTCATCAGTTGATAAATCTAGTTCTAGTGCTGTTGTTTGTGTTGGGTCTTTATCCATGAATAAACTTTAGCATATATTTTATTATATGTCAATGTATAACCTCGAAAATCGGGACTTAACGGTATACTGGTGTTATGCGATCATTGAAATATGCACACGATGTTATAGAAATATTGAAACTAAGCGGAGTTAGCTCGATATATCAAAGTGGTAATTGCTTTACGATACCTAAAACTGATAACACTACTCTTGTTAGTATTTCTGACTCAAATATCGACATTAACGGTGCAAATTTTAATGACCGAATAACTCCGGCTAAAGTATCAAAATTAAATACCGGCGTGGAAATTACCACTTTTGAAACTTTCATGAAGGAACTTTCAACTGTAAGTGAGATTAGGCTAAATCACTGTGGCATAAGTTACTACTGTAATGACCTTGAGTCTGAAATAGATTATATACAAAAGCTTGTGGGTAACGACGAGCTATACGAAGAAGATTCGGGAGTCTCCTCAACAAAATGGCTATTTATTGGTAACACAAATAAATATAATGAACCCTTATTTGAGTTGGTTTTAAACAAGAGACAAAAACCTACCCTCTCAAGTTGGGCTCCCCACTTTCAGATAGATATTGATACTACATTGTCGATAGAAGATCTCAAATATGTAGTTCAAAAGCATCTTGGAGACGACTGGATTAAGTGGAGCATCGACGTTGAGGGACTGGGCACTCCGCTAGTTATGGGTCGGTTATGTAGTTTCGATGGCCTGAAGGTTTATCTGGGTATTGGAACGAACAAAAGAAGTAGAGAATGGCACAGAAAAAATGGCCTTCGACGATTGTAAAATTGTGACGTACTGTTACGTTAAGCGTAACTGAGATTATGCCCGGGGGCTTTTATAGTTAAACGTGACTGGAATCAGAACACACCGAAACCTGCGACTGAGACATAAATAGGCACTTATACCTTGACTACAAGTAATCTCTCCTCTACAATAGAGGTATGGACAATAAATTCTCTATAAAAC
>JAGOUG010000023.1 GCA_018061375.1 Candidatus Saccharimonadota bacterium | reverse complement strand
GTAGGGTACTCATTAACGGTAAGGTTGCCACGCTTGGCAATGTCATTCAGCCGGATCGGGATGTTATTACTGTTGACAGCGACGCGGTAGCAACCGGACCGAAACGATATACGTATGTACTGTTGAACAAACCCGTTGGCTATGTTTGTTCTCACCGCCAACAGGGAGACACACCAACAATATACGAACTTGTCCCTAAGCACTACCAAAATCTTAAAGCAGCCGGTCGGCTTGATAAAGACAGTTGCGGACTTGTACTCCTAACCGATGATGGTGATACAATTTTTAAACTAACACATCCGAAGTTCGGCAAAAAGAAGGTGTACCATGTTGCACTTAATAAACCGCTAAAGCCTGAGGACAAAGACCAGATAGAAAAGGGGATCGGGCTTGAAGACGGTACAAGCCAGTTTAAGGTTGAGCTGATCGATCCTGAGCTCAGGACCCAAAAGATGCCCAACCTCTACAAAGTAACCATGTACGAAGGTCGCAACCGCCAGATACGACGTACATTTGGCAGCTTACGCTACATGGTAACCCATCTTGAACGCCAAAGTTTTGCAAACTTCAAACTCGATGATCTGGGGACAGAAACGTATCGTACTGTCAGTGCGAATCAAATCTAATCTCATAAAACTTGCATAGTTACTAGTATTTGTGTTATAATATATTATTATGGCTTCACCTGACATTGATTTACTTAGGTTAGAGAATGTCTCTTCACGAGACCACGCTGCAGATGCACTTGCAATTGCTACTGTTTTTGCAGCAACCCAACAAACATCTCCTGAAATCTATGAGCCTGGTTTTGAACAAGATGGTCCAATTCTTCAGATTGGCTTCATGCTCTATTCACAGTTTAGGCATAACGCCGAGCAAGCCAACAAAGAGCTGCCCTGGGTAGATGTTGAACATGGCTATCACGTGTGTGCAGTAGGCATTCAAAAGTGCTTGTTCGCATACCGAAGGTTCTGCAACGGCACAGGTACAGAATTTGAAAATGACACACTGCTTGCCGGGTTATTAAACCCTAAAACTATTCAGTTTTTTACTAAGATTGCAAATATTTCAGCACCTGAAAACAGAGAATATGAGACTTTTTTTAACCTATGGCAGTACGAAGATTCAGACTATAACGAGTTTAGTTACGAACCCGAGCAAGGATGCTTTGTACCGAACTCTAAACTTGAAAATGAAGCCGAGGAAGAAGCTGCGTGTGTGCGGTATAACTTGATTCGGCATGGTATTGAAGAGTCAGAGTTACAGAGCTGTCCGGCAAAACGCTTTATTCCAATAGTCTGGCGAGATATGGCACAAGAATGTAGTGATAGCGGCCTCTTTACTGTGGGACAGTAACCTAACACTTGTAAAATTACCAAAAATAGGACATACTAAAGTTAAATATATGAGTAAAAAATTACCAGTAGTAGCTATTGTTGGCCGTGCAAACGTTGGAAAATCCAGCCTTTTTAACCGTGCTCTGCAGCGCCAAGAGGCGATTGTTGCCAGAGAAGCCGGTACCACCAGAGATTCCGTCTACCGAACCGTCGAATTTAACGATCATCACTTCTGGCTTGTTGATACCGCTGGACTAAAAGACGCTGAAGATGAATTTGAGGCGACTATTCAAGAACAGATCGAAGAAGCCGCCGATGCTGCAGACGTAATTGTTGTAGTTGTTGAAGCCCAGACAGTAATTACAGATGAAGACCGCCGTGTTGCAAAAAAGGCTCTCAAAAGCAAAAAGCCAGTTATTTTAGTTACCAACAAGGCCGACCAGGTTGCTAAAAACGAATCTGATACACCATGGGAACGTCTTGGCATTAAAACCATAGTTAGTACAAGCGCAACACAGAGCCAGGGTATTCACGAGCTTCTCAGTGCAATTACAAAGCAGATTCCTGCCAAAGAGGCCTTGGTTGAAGATAACGTGCTCAGGATTGCACTCCTCGGCCGTCCAAACGTTGGTAAAAGCCAGCTCTTCAACACGCTCGCTAAAAAACAACAGGCTGTTGTTGCGGATGTTGCCGGGACTACCAGAGATGTCAACCGCGTGAAAGTCCGCTACGAAGGCCAAGATATTGAACTACTCGACACCGCCGGAATTCGCCGTAGTGGCAAAATTGAACGTGGTATTGAAAAATTTAGCGTACTGCGCAGCCTGCAAGCAATTGAACAATCCGATGTCTGTTTACTCCTCATGGACGTACAAGAACACAGCACCGCACTCGACCAGAAAATCGCTGGGCTTATTAAAGAAGCAGGTAAGGGCCTTATCATCGTGATAAGTAAGTGGGACACACTTGATGCGCTCGCCGAAGCTGCTGAGAATGAACCTGAAGAAGAAGAGATGGACCAAGATAAGCTCACCAAAGCAGACAAACGACGCATGTCAAAATCTCAGAGTTATGGTAAAGAAGTTGCTATAAAAAATGCTTACACCAGAGATGGAATTGCTGCCAGAATCACCAATAACTTTCAGTTTGTTCCTTGGGCACAACTGTTATTTACGAGTGCTATAACAGGTCAGAACGTCGCCAAAATTTTTGATCTTGCGCTTGCAATTAATGTTCGGCGTAAGCGCACAATCAAAACGTCTGAGCTTAACAAAATTCTAGCCTCTTCACTGAGTGCACACCCACCAGCCGGCCTAAAAGGGCGTCATCCAAAGCCACGCTACTTTGTACAAGACGATACGTCACCACCAACATTCCGGCTGTATGGTGCCCACCTCGAATACCTACACTGGAGCTGGAAGCGCTACCTAGAAAAGAACCTTAGAAAAACCGTCGACTTCAGCGGTACGCCCGTAAAATTCTATATGCTCAATAACGAACGAATTTCTGGCAAAACAACCAAGTTCTTACCAAAAACCGACGAACAAGAGTAACTCTTACGGTTGACCCCTGTTGTAATCCAACGTATAGTCTTCTGTACACATGGCAGAACTAACACAAAAAGACTGGCTCACCAGCGATGAACGAAAACGCTTTGAAAAGCGGATTATTTACCCTGCACTACCCCTTATTAAAGTAGTTAGCTCACTTGCTATTGCTACAATACAGCAACTTGAGCCAGACCATAATCCACTCAGCTACGAAAAGCGTGCGCTTATACCGGGTGAGTGGTACAGCGTTACTAAGATTGGTAATCGCGGTCCTGCAGGCCACCGAGACAGATCACGACGCGTTTCTGAACTCTTCTCAGTAATGATGGTCGATGAATTGCCTCATATTACAGAGGTACTACTGGACAGAGCGAGTCTTGTTGGGCCACGCGGAACCATACCCGAACACCGCGAAAGACTATTTGATTGCCTGGGTGATGGTAAGTCAGTTGATGAATGGCGGACTATTTTAGAGTGTCAACAACCTGGCCTCATTAGCACGTATGGGCTAGAGGTTCATTCACGACCAGGCTCAGGTATTTCTTATGATGATGAATCATACCTAACCGATGCCCAGGTAGCACTGGAAGCCGCCGATCGCTTCGCGGCAGATAGCCATGATTATTACAACGCATCAAGGCAGCACGACAGAAACCTACACAAACAGTTCATAAAGATGGTATTATCTAGAGCAACCAACTCAGTTAAAGGAAGTCTTTATGGAACAACCAGCAGCTAAACTAATAACGCCTAATCGGTTAATCACAAAAATTGAGGGACTCTATTTGCAAGATCGTGTAGCACGTCTCGGAGGTGCAATTCTTGGTCATGCAGAATGTGGTAGCATACATACGGATTATGTTTCGGCCTTTGTGGACAACCCTTGTTTTGCAGCTGAACTTAGTGCGGTAATGTTGGATACTGACCAGTTTATTAGTGGGCGTGTCCATTACAACAAAGTTGGATTCAGAAAAGCACAGGTCAGCGTGACGGCTCAACTTTCGAGTGACCTGGCATTTTTCGAACCGGTAATTTTCGATAATACTAGTAGACACCCAGAAAATAGACGGGTTACAAAAGAACATCTTCTTGTAGTCCGCGAGTTAACACGCCGAATAACTCAGTCAAGAAGCACTGCCCTTGTAGCACACGAGCCGTACTAACATAATTTAAAATACAGATCCTTTCAGGTGCTACTGTATACTGTTTTTATGGCATTATTTCAAAGATTTGAACGCAGTGACAGACTAATACAACTGACACAGGATATATCTGCAGCTACCGCAGCTAATGATGAAAGTTTTATAACACTTGTGGTCGGACTTGGTAATATCGGCAAACAGTACAACACAACACGGCATAATATTGGGTTCGAGGTGTTGGATGCACTCCAAAAAAAATTAGACTTCCCAAAGTGGCAAGAAAAAACAAAGTTTAAAGCCCTAATTTCTGAAGATTACAGTGGTGGCAAGAAGGTTATTCTGGCAAAACCTACCACCTTTATGAACGCCAGCGGCGAATCATTACAAGCCCTAAAGGACTTCTACAAATTAGAAAATAAAGATATCATCGTTATTCAAGATGAATACGATTTGCCGTTTGGGACCGTCAAACTAAAACAGGGTGGGGGATCAGCCGGAAACAATGGCCTGAAAAGCCTAATTAGCCATATTGGGGATGATTTTACCCGTATTCGTATTGGTGTAAAGAATGAACTTGCTGAAAAAATGAACACCGCTGACTTTGTGCTCGGCAAGTTTTCAAAAGAAGAACAAAAACAGCTTGAATCTATTATTCAAGCTGCAATTACAAAACTCAGTATCTAGTATTAGTCTTTTGTATCTGGGTCGATATCATCATGTCTATGCGCCATAGAAAGCGCAATTCTTTCTTGCTCAGCCGTAGGACCAACACCCTTGGTAAGCGTAGTGATTTCAGCAGAAAGAAGGCTACGTTCCTCGCGATCTGTCGCAAGCGTCTGCCGGTATAATAGTCCCGCAACCATACGATCATGACGGTCCGCATCAGTCATACGCTCGGCGTCCACATCGCCAGTATAAAACTGCGCCGTCTGATCAGGCCGCGTACGCAAAAACTCAGCGATTACATTTGCACTTCTTTGCTCGGCGGTTAAGGGGAGTTCAAAACCAGCTCTAAGTTGCCGCTCAATATCTAGAGCATCACCCGCTACTGCTTGAGATCGTTTATGCAAATCGCAGGAGATAGCTCGCGTAGCCTTAGCCTCTTTGGATAGTCGTACGTACTCTAGAAGATACTGCTTTGTATCCTGCATCTCATAAGTCAGGGCGTTGAGATCATTCTCTATAAAAGAGAACATATCTATTCGGCGCGCTGCGTATTCATCTGCTTGACGCGGGTCTGTAAACTGACCAATAATAAACCGTTCAATTTCCCAACAGGACTGGGGTAGTGTAGGGTCGAGTTGTGAAGCATGAAACTCGATATACTCATGAAGCGCAAAAGCGCCCCGAAATTCCTCAGGTATCCGTAAGCTAACCTTAATTATAGGTTCAATACCTTCTTTAGGATCTTCAGCTACAAGTACACTCACTAGGTTATCGCACGGCGCGCCTTCGAAGTCGGCTAAGTAGTAATTAAAGGCGAAACCACCAATTTCTGCTCGTTCAACAAATGGAGTATCTTGCTCCTGTTCATGCCAGCTAGCTAATTCTTTACTTCCATACGTTTTCATTGATAACATATTACCACTTTTACATTTTTTTGTCAATTAGTAAGAGCGCCTCAAGGGGCGCTCTGGGTGAACAAGAAAACTACAACATACGGTACACGTATAACAATCGGGCCGAGGCCCGGGCAAAGCACCCCGAAAGGTACCCGCCCGGGCATCAGCTACCGCAACTCGAGGGTGATGCGTGCCTAGGCGCGCATCGGGTCGGAACCGGCACCGACGAGGTCGTCGGCGAGGCCGGCGTGACCGAGGCCACCGAGGTCGTCCATCGAGATGTGCCCACCGAACAGCCCGCCGAGGCGGGTCATCACGGTGTCGCGCACCTGCTCGGTGTGAGCGGTGTACGCCTCGGAGGCCTCCCACGAGTCGATCTCGGCGTCGGTCTGGGCACTGCGGGACGCCCGGAAGGAGACCTTGTCGTGCTCGAGGCGGGCCATCTGGATGGCCAGGTCGGCGCGCTCGTAGCGGTGCACGGCCTCGAGGTGGGCGTCGCGGAGGCGAAGCGCCTCGAGGCGCGAGGTGGTGTCGGTCGTGGACTGGCAAAGCTCACACATGGTGCGAGTCCTCATCTCTCCCCAGGTGTTGTCGAGCCGTGCGGGGTTGCACGGGTACGCTTCAAAAGGGGGCTGAAAAGATGTTTAGAGCCATCGTCTCAGTTCCCTTTTGAAACAGTTGTAATTTTCAAGTTACTGTAGGAGCAAAAGAATCTTAAGCTCAACTATCTTTTCATTATAGCACACATTATACTACTTTGTCAAGTATATTCTATGTTTTACTCTTTTTGTGTGCGTTATGCCACTAAAAAAGCTTGTGAATAAACAGCGCCCAGCAGGGGTGGGCACTGCTGGGCGCTGAATTCACCCTTCAACCCACCCGGATGAAACGTCAGTGCATGTCTCTCTCGAATGCCTGCGTCTCTCGCTAATGCGAGAATCTGTTATGACTCACCGTTGAATTACTCCAACCAACCGAGGCCGGTGGGGTAAGGTTAAAGGGGTTAGAAGATCCTCTAGGTTTGGCTTCAGACGAACAAGAGTTCTTGCCTAAGTTAAAAAGTGGAGGGTAAAAACTTTATGACTACCTGAGAGGACTTCCTAACATTTTCCGATTACTCGGAAGTGTTACAATGGGGTATAAAAGGTGCTAAAGCGACTTAACATCACTTACGAATTTCCATATTAGCATACAGTAACAACATTGTCAATGCTTTAAGAAGATAGTTGTATGAAAATCAATATTATTACAAAAAAGCATAAGCACTATCCTTTGTATCTGAAGGAAATCGCGCATCCACCAAAGCAACTATATGTAATTGGCGAGCCACTTAGTGACTACACTCCTTCGGTTACGATTGTTGGCAGTCGGAAACTCACAAATTATGGTAAAGAGGTTACATATCGGTTAGCGTATGACCTTGCAAAGCAAGGTATAACTGTGATCAGTGGGTTGGCGCTCGGCGCAGATAGTATCGCTCACCAGGCGGCTCTTGATGCAGGTGGAAGGACTATTGCTGTATTAGCCTGTGGACTTGATACTATTTACCCCGCCTCTCACCGGAACCTTGCAATTCAAATTTTAAAACAAAATGGAACAATAATCAGTGAGTATCCGGAGGGTATGCCTGCATTAAAACAGAATTTTATTGCAAGGAATCGTTTGGTTTCTGGACTTTCTGACATCGTGCTTATTACTGAAGCAGCAGAGGCGAGCGGAAGCCTCGTAACAGCCAAGTTTGCTATAGAACAAAATAAAACTGTCTGTGCTGTTCCAGGCCAGATTACAAGCGGGCAAAGTGTTGGCACAAATAACCTAATCAAAAGTGGTGCAATGGTAGTAACTGAAGCGCAAGATATCTTACACCTACTAGGCATTCAATCTGAAGTTGAGCATAAAAAAGCTGTTTTTGGCGACACCAAAGAAGAACAATTAGTTATAGACCTTATACAGGGCGGGATTACCACCCTCGACGAACTACAAATTAAAAGCGCACTCGAACCAGCACTTTTTAGTCAAACAATCACCATGTTAGAAATATCAGATAAAATCCGCCCACTCGGCGGGGCCCATTGGACCATTAAGTAACATTTGCAATAATTATAACTGTGTCGTATTGTTAGACGCTGTTGCATTTATTCAGTAAGTGCATACACTAGGAAAGCATGAGCAAAAAGAATTTAGTTATTGTAGAGTCACCAGCCAAAGCTAAAACTATCGAGAAGTACCTCGGGAGTGATTTTACGGTGCTTTCAAGCGTTGGCCACATCCGCTCTATAGCTAAGAAGGTAAAAGGCGGCGCTGAGCCGATAGATGTTAAGAACAACTTCGAAACACAGTATGAAGTAGACCCTGAAAAGAAGAAAGTGATTACTGAACTAAAAAAAGCCGTTAAAACCGCCGAAACCGTATGGCTCGCAACTGATGAAGACCGCGAAGGAGAGGCGATCGCCTGGCACCTGTGTGAAGTACTCGGCCTAAACCCAGAAACTACGCATAGAATCGTTTTTCATGAAATCACTAAAGGCGCGATTGAAGAAGCGGTAAAAAACCCACGTACGGTTGATATGAGTCTTGTGCGAGCCCAACAGGCCCGACAAATACTCGATCGAATCGTAGGTTTCGAACTTTCACCAGTAGTATGGCAGAAGGTACCTGGTGGTAAATCTGCCGGGCGAGTACAATCCCCAGCAGTACGACTACTCGTAGAAAGAGAACAAGAAATCGATGCCTTTGCCGGCTCATTCCAGTTTAAAGTTACCGCTCTATTCAGTCATGATGGTGATGAACTAAAAGCCGAGCTACCACAGCGGTTTGATACCGAAGCTGAGGCTCAGACATTTTTAGAAAGTCTTTTAAATGCAACGTTTAGCGTCAGTAATGTTGTAACAAGCCCCGGAACCAGAAACCCAAGCGCACCGTTTACCACAAGCACCCTACAACAAGATGCCAACTCACGACTTGGCTTCGGTGCAAAAGCGACTATGGGCTCAGCTCAGAAGTTGTACCAAGAAGGTAAGATTACCTACATGCGTACCGATTCCGTAAACCTGAGCAAACAGGCGCTTGCCCAAGCTGCTGATTATATTACTAGCGAGTTTGGCGCTGATTACCACCAGTTCAGAACTTATAAAACTAAATCTTCAGGTGCACAGGAAGCACACGAAGCTATCCGCCCAACAGATCTAAAAGTAGAATTCGCCAGTAGTGACACCTACAACCAAAAACTATACGAACTCATCAGAAACCGAACCTTAGCCAGCCAAATGGCACCGGCCAAGCTTGAAAAGACCGTTGTGACCATTACGGTATCTACTGGAAGCAAGGTATTTGAAGCAAAAGGTGAGGTGATTATATTTGACGGCTTCCTTAAGGTCTATGGCGGTAGCAAAAAAGACCCTGAAATTCTGCCAGCAGTACAATCAGGCGATACGCTTACCGTTAAAAGCGCCTCAGCACGACAGATATTTGCCCGCCCACCAGCCCGATATTCTGAAGGTAGCCTCGTAAAGAAGCTTGAAGATCTTGGAATCGGCCGACCATCTACCTATGCAACTATCATCAACACCATTCAGGTGCGTGGCTATGCCGAAAAGGGTGAATCTGAGGGTACACCAAGAGAGGTAATTGTTCTTTCACTCGATACAAATGAGATTAAGCGAGCTATTGAAGAAGAGAAAACTGGTTCTGATAAGGGTAAACTGGTACCTACGGCCAGCGGGCAAGTCCTTAGTGGGTTCTTAAAAGACTACTTCGAACAAGTAGTAGATTACGGTTTTACCGCTAAAGTAGAAGAAGAATTTGACCAGATTGCAGACAACACTCTAGAACGTAATACTATGCTAGAACACTTCTACAAGCCATTTCACGCTTTAATAGAACAATCTGGTGGAATAGACCGTTCATCAGTTGCCCAGGCCAGAGAAGTTGGTATAGACCCAAAGACGAAAAAGCCAATTCTGGCCCGATTTGGCCGGTTTGGACCAATGCTTCAGCTTGGTAGTAGCGAGGATAAAGAGAATAAACCTCAATTTGCACCACTACCAAAGGGCTCTAAGATAGAAACCGTTACATTAGAAGAGGCCCTGAGGGCATTTGAACTACCACGAACAGTTGGCCAAACGGACGAAGGCAAAGATATTAAGGCTAATATTGGCCGTTTTGGACCCTATATTCAAATAGATAAGCTGTTTGTCAGCATTAAGCCACTCGACCCGCACACTATTACACTTACAGAAGCAAAAGAACTGTATGCTGCAAAACTTCAGGCAGAGGCAGAAAAGAATATTGCAGATTTTGGTGATGGCATAAAAGTACTGAAGGGTAGGTATGGCCCGTATATTACCGATGGCACAAAGAACGCAAAAATTCCAAAAGACACCGAACCTGCATCTGTTACCCATGAACAAGCAATACAACTCCTTGCCGAAGCACCCGCAAAAAAAGGTTTCCGAGGCAAGAAGGCCACTACCAAGAAGAAGTCTGCTCGCAAAGCTCCCGCGAAAAAGAAGTAGCCAAACAGATTGACGGTGGGGTATAGGTACTGTGTACTTAAGCTTCGCTACACCAGTGAACCCGTGTCTCATCATTCCTGCGTAGGCAGGAATGACAAATACATTTAAGTATTGTGAATGTTACCACTTATGGTTGACTTACCCTGAGGAGGGGAGTATAAATAATGATCGTACCTTACAAATAAAGCGGAAATTGTTGAAGGCTCGACTGTGCATTTATATCAGATGAAATCACGGCCGAGTCTTCGACTCAACACAACAGCTACGATATGGTTATCAGATGGCGCGGGATCCTTTCGTCCTGCGAACATGCAAATCGGTGCACAAGACCGGATCGGTGTCCGTCGATCCGACCCCTATGCCCGAGTAATCATATCTGCGCGAACCATATACAACAACGAGCAGGAGTCCACAGGCCCCTGCGAGTAACGGACTTAGTCCACTCGGCCAGTACCGTAGGGGTACTACTCAGCCTCGGTTGAGCAACAAGCCAAGTTTGGTTCGCAATATCGCGTGATCGTTTACGATCACCACCTACGAGGAGACCGGGTTCGCTGACGACAGCCAGCAACCTGCCCGGTTGGACGAAGTACCGGCTTTCTGTCGCACCTGGTCTCCTCGGCCAACCTCGCCTGGACCCACCCTCCAGAGCGAGGCCGGTGCGTGGCGGCTCCCGCCGCCGTCACGCACCGCCGCCCTCTGGGCGAACTTGCGCTCCCTCGGGATGCGCGTTCGCCCTGGTGGGGCACCGTCGGTACAACGCTTCAATCTATGCACGCCATGCTGGGTAGAAGTGATCACTGTCGACGGTGCCCCAGGGCCACAAATGGTACACGCCCCGCGCAGCAATTGCAGCGGGGTATTCTTTTGCCCAAAATATACTTGACATTATAGCCAAGGTGTGCTATAATGCTTGCATACGTCCGATATATCCCTCTAAGATGGGGCAGACTGGAGGTACGTACCAGGAATGTGATGGTTATTATGGAACATACACGGTTACGACTCGTAAAAAAGCGTCATCGTCGAAACACTAATAGCCATCACATTCCGCCCCAACAAAATCTTGGGTTCCTGCGCGTTCGGTAGCTCCGATTCGTGCGTTACCCAGTCGTGAACACATCTCACCCGATACACTCGGTGGAGGTGAGGCTCTTCTAGATCCTACGTACACCTGTTTGTCGGCGCTGATCGTCGACGAATAGCGAAGTACGCTCCACCTCGTGGGCCGTACCCGTACATGGATTTGTGAAACCTTACATCCCCAGTGCACGGGGAAGTATGTTCGTGATCATAAGCCGGCACTTGTTGCTGGCGAGTAGATTTGGCGCGTAGGCGCGAGATCACCCAACCGGGTGAGAACGCTGCTGCTACCGCTGCCGAATCTACCTCAATCGTCCGGGGACCCTCTGGCTCCCACCCTCCCCGTTGTCGCACCCCACTCGCGACGACACCCACAGGGTCCCCGGACGTTCATCTAGCGCTCTAAAGCGCGCCTCCTCGTTATGAGTCGAAGTGCCGCACACAGAGCGCTTTTCAAATATCTAAAAATACTCCCACCTGTCATTAACAGTAGTGGTGTAACAAAACTTATGCTTATTATTCATGTTTTTTGACAAGACACGAAAGTTACATCTAGTGTATTAATGTATTTCTTAAACCGTCTATTTAGTGCTATAATTTGCTTATACATCTTGTAGACAAATACAAATAGGTGTTGACTTATAAAAAGTTATGTATTACAATAAGTTTAATCCATAACATATTAACGTAAATTACAAGACAAGAGGAAACTATGGACGAAGCCACAAAACTCGACATCAAGCAGGTAACTAAAGATATTTTAGAGACCATTGATCGTGACCGCGAACGAGAAATCATCGCTCGACGCTTTGGCTTATACGACCGTAAAGAAACTCTTGAACAGATCGGTGAGCTACTTGGTATCACCCGTGAACGCGTTCGACAGCTCGAAAAGGCTATTCTTATTCGCCTTAAACTTGCTGCAGAGAAAGATCTTCCACATGTAGGTCAAATTGAAAAAGAGTTTGTAAAACACCTTTCAGAAATGGGCCGTGTTGCTCGCGTTAGCGACCTTGCCCTAAAGGTAAGTAAGGCTGGTGACGACCGAGATAAGGCACATACTGCATTCTTAGCAACTCTTGCACCAAACCTTACTGTTTTAGACGAAAATGATGACTTCTTCCAGGCAGTAGCCATAAAAGAGTACTTCGACGAGAAGAAGCTTAAAGAAGCCGTTACAGAGCTTGTAAAGACTATTAAAACCCATGGAACACCCGTTACCATCCCTCAGCTACACGAAATGACTACGGGCTACGAACACCCAGACCACGTACGTGCACTTGCAAGCGTTAGTAAGCTACTTGCACACCTTAAAGACCAATGGGG
>JAGOUG010000022.1 GCA_018061375.1 Candidatus Saccharimonadota bacterium | reverse complement strand
TGTTGCTCTTTGTATCGCAGTGCTTCTTATATACATAGGGGTTGCAGACCCAGTACTGCTTGCAGTCTGTGGTTTCGTGGCGATGTCTCCAGATTTGGTGTGGCTCTATTATGGGCTCAGAGGTGAACATGGTGACTCAAAAAAATACGATTGGATCTCACGGTTTCACTCCAAAATACAGTGGTATGAAAAACCTCAAGGAATATTAGTCGATCTGGTGTGGTCAATTTTAATGGTGGCTGGTATTGTAAGTTTACAATGAAGATTACTAAGATTTCTCAGCAAGTAAAGCGGCCCGATCGATATTCGATCTATATTGATGAGGTGTACTCATTTTCTTTAAATGAGTATCAATTGGCGGGATCCGGGCTGCGTATTGGTAAGGAGTTTACACTAGTAGAACTTGAAGAACTTCAGCAAGAATCTCAGTTTGGTAAGGCGTACGAACGGACATTAAACTACATTCTAATCAGACCACGTTCTGAAAAAGAGATTCGGGATTACTTAACACGGACCTTTATGTATCCAAAGCCAAAGGTATTTACGGATAAGGCGGGGAATAGAGTTATTAAAAAACGTGAGGTTAATAAAACACAGGTTAGTCAGATAATTGAACGAGTCCTGGAACGCTTAAACGAAAAAAAGTACATAAACGACGAGGCGTTCGCTCGCGCCTGGGTGCAATCACGGCAGTTTACAAAAAAATCGAGCACGAGAAGAATGCAACAAGAGCTACAAGCAAAAGGTGTTGACCAAGAAATAATTGCGACAGTGTTGCAAAATGAAGACATTGACGAACGGGATAACCTGAAGCTTTTAGTTGAAAAAAAGCGGAAGTTGAGTCGGTATCAAGATGATGCAAAGCTCATCCCCTATTTGGTTCGTCAGGGTTTCACGTATAGCGATGTTAAGGCAGTGCTAGAGGGGATGGATGATGAGTAGCCAGGAGGGTACCCCAAAGATTACGCGCGAACTTCAGATAGAGCAAGAAGCTTCTAGGCTTGACTGTGAACTACGCGGTGCGTTGGCTGAAATTGATCAAATTATTTGCGTGCTTACTGAAGAGCTCGAGGCCTCCGAGGGTCAATCTGACAGCTTCGATGCTGAACAACGTACTGTACTTAAAGGCTACAAAGCTGCGCGTGAAGAGTTACTGAAGGCTACGGCTATATTCAACGTTTCTGATGTAGGCTCGCGTCAGAGCTAAGGGATCCAGAGGTTTTTCGAAACGGGTTAAGCATTTGACCAAGCCCGGTTGGTTGCTGAACTGTTGCCGAACGAACGATGATCTCTTTATCGGTAATTTCCATAATCTGCGAACGGTTAATAATTAAACTCGAGCTAGTAATGTTCTTCATTATTGATTGAGCAACATGTATTTTTTGAATAGTGAAACCATCGGTCTCCAGTGTGTATTCCGAGACTTTCCCGAGTTTTTTACGAGTATCATCTACTACGACCTTATCAACGAGTGTAAAGCGCATATTTATTACTTCTTGCAGGCGAATCAGGCTACCATCTAAGGGCATAATTTCATCCGCATCGTTTATGATTATTCCGAGTGGTCCGATTTCTCTAATATCAGTAGTATGCAGCACACTCTCTTCATGAATGCGTGGCCCACCAACATGAAACGCAACAACCTGCAGCTTACGTGGGTCAATAATTGGGTCGAGTGTTGTGCCGAGTTGGCCACCACTTTGCAGACTCATAATAGGAGAATTGTATAGTGAACTGTGTAGCACAAGCATGTAAATAGTATATCATTCACTGCTACGTTGAATATACAACCTAAATGCTTATGTTTTGATATACTAATACGTAATGAAGATTGTTGATAAAACTACAAAGCAGTTACTGCTGGACCATAAGAAGCTTTCAGAAGCTGACCTTACAAAGCTTGCTGCAGTAAGTGCGCAGCAGAAAAAGACACTTCAAGACATTGCTATTAAGCGTGGCGTGGTTACTGAAGAAGAGCTTGATTTATGGTATTCAGATGTTATCGATATACCCTATGTCCAAATTGAAACAACTAAGATAGATCCAGAGTACCTGAAACTCATTCCTGAGCGGATTGCTCGACGGTATAAGGCTATTGTATTTGGTGAAAAAGATGGCATCTATAAGCTTGCAATGGAAGACCCGGACGATGTCGAGGCGGTAGATTTTTTGCAGAAGCAACTAAAAGCAAAACCGACGCTATATCTCGCGACAAAACAGAATATTAGTTCAGCGCTAGAACTGTATCGTGGTGACATGAGTGGCGAACTCACGAAAGTAATGGCAGACGATGTTGATGGTGAAGGCGAGCAGGTTGAGGTAAGCGAAGAAGATCTTGCTGAAGACTCACCAATTGCCCAAACGGTAACGCTCTTAATTGAATATGCAATTAAATCTGGTGCATCTGATATACATATTGAACCACGAGAAGAATATGTTCAAATTCGCTACCGTGTTGATGGTGTACTCAAAGAGGCAGATAAGTTACCAAAAAAGGTCCAGGCAGCTCTGACAAGCCGTATTAAAATTTTAGCAAATCTTAAAATTGATGAACGGCGAATTCCGCAAGACGGAAGATTCAAAATAACACAGGCAGGCAAGATGTTCGCCCTGCGTATTTCAACATTACCGATCGCTGATGGCGAAAAGGTTGTAATTAGGTTACTCGACGAATCGAATAAAGCACTTTCGATGGAAGCGCTCGGTTTCTGGGGGAAGTCCCTGAGCACAATTAATAACGCGATCATTCAGCCACATGGCATGGTACTGGTTACAGGCCCTACTGGTTCCGGTAAGTCGACTACCCTATTTAGTGTTCTCTCACTCCTAAATAATCACACAGTAAATATTTCTACTGTAGAAGATCCAATTGAATATCGAATACTCGGTGCAAATCAAACACAGGTTAACGTAAAAGCTGGAATGACATTTGCATCTGGGCTCCGTGCGCTACTTCGCCAAGATCCAAATATTATTATGGTAGGTGAGATCCGTGATGGTGAGACTGCCGACATGGGCGTCCAGGCCGCACTTACTGGCCACCTTGTATTTTCAACTTTGCATACTAATAACGCAGCAACGTGTCTACCGCGCCTGCTAGACATGGGTATTGAACCATTCTTAATCGCTTCGACGGTGCGGGCTGTTATCGGTCAGCGACTTGTGCGACATGTCTGTCCTGAATGTCGCATTTCGTATGTTCCAAATCACGAAGAGCTAGAAGAAATCAGTAAGATGTTCGGCGTTGGCTCTGCAGATGATATGAAGAAGATTAATGACCTTGAAAAGGTTGCTCAGTCGCAGGGAGTTGGTAAAAAAGATACTGATCTCGCAACAGACGGTAAAAAGATTACTCGACTCTGGCACGCCAGCGAAAAAGGATGCGATGCCTGTAATGGCAATGGATACAAAGGGCGTATCGGTATCTATGAGGTACTTGAAAACACTGTTGATATTCAACACTTAATCATGGGCAATACAACCAGTGATGTTATTCAAGATGAATGTATTAAGGCGGGTATGGTTACTATGCAGATGGACGGGCTTGTAAAAGCACTCCGTGGTGAAACAACAGTTGAAGAAATTTTGAGAGTAACGAGAGAATAGGATTAGTATATGAGTCAATTTAGCTATGTTGCGACAAAAAAGAACGGCGAATCAGCTAAGGGTTTAGTTGAAGCTGATGATCGAACTGCCGCACTTGAGGCGGTTCGTAAACTGGACCTACATCCTCTTTCGGTACATCCTGCCCATAAAGGAGCAAGCTTCGGCTCTATGACAATTGGCGGTAAGGTCAAGGTGAAAGATCTCGTAATCTTTACCAGACAACTAGCAACTTTAGTGAATGCAGGTGTTCCTCTGGTTCGTTCGCTCAGTACGCTTCAAATGCAGTCAGAGAACGCTACGCTAAAGAAACAGCTTGGTGTCATTGTCAAAAAGGTAGAAGCCGGCTCTTCACTTGGTGATGCACTCGAGCTATATCCAAAAACTTTCTCTGCAATTTATGTGAACATGGTAAAAGCAGGTGAAGAGGGTGGTATTTTAGACGAGGTACTCGATAGACTCGCCGTACAACAAGAAAAAGATGCGGCAATAAGAGGCAAAATTAAAGGTGCCATGACGTACCCGGCAGTAATTTCGTTCATTACATTTGTAGCATTCTTCTTTTTGATGACAACAATTGTGCCGAAGATCGGTGATATTATTGTCAGCCTTGGCGGTACAAAGGACTCGCTCCCAATTTATACAAAAGTACTGCTGAGCATCAGCGTAATTCTAAAGTCACCAAGTTTTTTGCTCGCTCTACTTGTAGGACTTCCGATTTTTATAGTCGTTTTTAAAAAGTACACAAGTACCCCAAAGGGGAGATATGTTTGGCATTCAGTACTACTTAAGACACCAATAATAAAAACACTTAATACAAAGGTAGCGATTGCACGGTTTGCTCGGACGTTCTCTTCCTTAATGGGTGCTGGAGTCTCAATTGTACAAGCAATAAATACCACTGCGGGCGCAATTGGTAATGCGGTTATAGAAAAAGAGCTTTTAGATAGTGCCAAGGCAATACAATCTGGAGAACAGCTTTCGGCTCAGCTTGAAAAAAGTAAGCACTTTCCCCCTCTGGTTAGCCAGATGCTCGCTGTTGGTGAAGAAACTGGTCAGACAGATCAGATCCTTATAAAAGTAGCTGAATTTTACGAAGAAGAGGTTGATACGTTTGTTGGGGCACTATCTTCAATACTGGAGCCTATTATGATTGTGGTACTCGGTAGTATTGTCGGTGTGATTGCTGCAAGTGTGTTTGGCCCGATTAGTAATATCTCCAGTAACATACAGTAGTAAAAAGTTTTACACAGGTTTTACACTGATCTGTTATTTTTATGTTGACAAGTATATAAGCATAAGCAATAATCATGTACAGGACAGAACAGCTAAAGCTGTTCGCCGAAAAAATACCAATACACCTAAGGAGGGTGGGCAAAATATGAAAAGAACTAAATTAGGTTCACAAGGTTTCACAATCGTAGAACTTTTGATCGTTATCGTGATCATTGGTATCTTGGCAACAATTGGTTTTGTGTCTTTCTCAAGCGCACAGAACAAAGCAAAAAAGAGCAAAGCTCAGTCAACAGTTTCTCAAGTTAAATCTAAACTTGGCGAATACTTCTCTGAAAACAACTCTTACCCAGAAGACAAAGCGGGTGTAGTATCTTACCTTGCAGGTAACGGTGGTGCTACAACATCAACAGAGTTCAGTGCTGCAGCATATGGCTACACAGCAGAACCAACTGGTTGTACCACTGCAGCTGATGACTGCACAAGCTTTACGCTTACAGCAGCAAAGACATACTGGAACGGCGACACCGCTGATACAGATATCTCAGTTACTCCGTAATTACGGATCTACACTGTACAAAAAGGGCCACTAGATGGCTCTTTTTGTTACTAGTTAAACCTCTAGCTTAGATGGTATTATAGACATAAGCATTATGAATAAACGTCGAGCAATTATGGAGGATGGGTTTACAATCGCCGAACTTACGGTTTCAATGGTGATTTTAGTTACGTTTTCTCTCGGAGTAATGGGGACATACTTTATTATGGTTGGATCAGCTGCAACTGCACGTATGAAGTCCGCTGGACTTTCGTTAGCAACAGAGCAATTAGAGTATCTCCGGTCACTCCCGTATGATAAGTTAGCTATCCAAGGAGGGGCAATCAATACTACGGGCGCAAAGCTACCAGCAACAAAAGAAGCGACAGTAGGCCCGTACACTTTTGTTATTACAACGGCTATAAACTATGCAGACGATGCGTATGATGGTTGTTTGGTATATCCGAGCGCGCAGAGCTATCTTTGCAGAAATGGCCCTATAAAAGTAGGCACCCCGGTAGACTCAAACCCGAGAGACTATAAACTGATAGATGTTGTCGTTAAAGAGAAGAACTCAAACAAAGAAGCGTCACGAGTAAGTACACAAATTGCCGCTCGAGTTGCTGAGACTGGCGGTGGAACTGGGGCGATTCTGGTATCGGTAGTAGATTCAACAGGACAAGTCATTGGTGATGCACAGGTTTCAGTTGTAAATACAACTGTCACACCAAATATAAATCAAACAATCAGCACGGATGTGAATGGGGTAGCTCTGTTTTTGGATATTACACCCGACAACGGTAAGGACTACACAGTATCAGTATCTAAATCAGGCTACAGTAGTCTATCGTCTATCCCCTCATCGGGAAGTTTGCTGCCCACGTATCCAAATATAAGTGTAATATCACAGCAGGTTACAAGCTCTACTATGAAGATTGATCGAACCGCTGCAGATAGCCTTTTGGTGCGTATTGTAGATACGTCAGGGAATCCGATTTCTGGCAACACGTTTTCAATTCGTGGCGGTGTAAAGCTCTACACAAGTGTTGTTGATCAAAGTTATAGTTACACTCAATCTTCAGTTGCAACTAACGTTAGTGGAGAGTATTTGTTTCATAATTTAACTCCAGGACAGTATCAGCTATGCTATGCCAATAGTGTATGTTCATCTGGCAGGTACGCCGTATCTTTACAGGCAATGTATGGGCCTCAGTCATGGCAGCCGTTCACAATTGATCCAGGTACAGTAAATCCAAGCGGTAGTTCACCGATGCAAACGGTAATTCTCACTACGACTAGCTCTTCATCATATCCACGGATATTTAACACTAGTCCAAGTAGTATATCTTCTGCAAGCGGTAATCTTGACGATGTTGAAGTTATCATTAATGGTGCGAATATTTCTAATGCCTCTGTTTTAATGCGTCAGTCCGGTGTTACGGTATCTGGTATACAGGTGGGAATAGACAGCTCAGGTTCAATCCGACGACGCTTTGATCTAACGGGCAAAACCGGGGCATGGGAGCTTGTCGTAACAGCCGGAGGCGGGACAGTAACTCAGAACGGTATATTGCCTGGATCACTAGGGGGTTTTAATGTCACGCCTTAATCATAGACAAGAGGGATTTACTATTTCAGAAATGGTTGTTGTTGTAAGTTTACTTGCAATCGTCGCAGTACTATTTGCAAATTTTTTTAGTGATAATTATAAATCGTATATAGAGTTACAGCAGAATACGGTTAGGGTAAATGCGCTTAGTAGCGCAAGTCAGCGTATTGCTCGTGTACTGAGGGGTCTTACTACAATTACTACTGCTGAGTCAACAAACATAACTGGTTACGCATATTTTACACCTCGTGATTCCACACTCTCTCGGGTTAGGTACTTCTTTGATGGTTCAGACAATACCGTAAAAGTCGGGGTTATTCCTGCAACGGGAACAGCACCAAACTATACGTACAATACTGCTAGTGAACGAATCACCACAATTGCCGAGAATATTGATGGAAACGTAGATATCTTTACCTACCTTGATATAAGCGGGCAAGTAGGTGTTTATAGTGCTGATACCTACAAAGACATAAAGGGTATAGGCTTACACCTTAAAGGTGCTGCAGTAGCCGGATACTCTAGTCCGTTTGAAATAAAAACGTCCATTTCTTTACGTAACAGGAAGACTAACTTATGAGATTGCGGTTGAATAATGAAGCAGGGTTTATTATTCCGGCACTACTAGTAGTGATTGTAACGTTTAGCGTGCTACTTATTGGCTTGGGGGATGTTATTAACAATACCCTTGGTGACGCTGCTCGAACTCAATCGAAACAAATGTCACTTAATATCGCTGAAGCAGGTATCAACTATTATCTATGGCACATTAGTCACAATACCACCGACTATAAAGATGGTAAAACTACACCAACAACTCCAGATGCTAGCTTGGGTTACGGGCCGTATGTACACACCTATAAAGATGCAAATGGAGTAGACAGAGGTACTTTTACGTTGTATATACAGCCTGATACTACGGGGTCAAACATAATTACAGTGCGCTCAATTGGCAAATCAAGTAATTTATCTAATACAAATCGTACCGTTGAGGCTAAGATCGGAGCACCATCATTTAGTACGTATGCTGTTGTTGGTAACTCTGAGCTTTGGTTTGGGTCAACGGAAGTTGCCGATGGACCAGTGCATTCTAATGCGGGTGTAAAAATGGATGGTCCGAACAATAATGATGTTACGAGTGCAAATACAACGTATATCCCGTCTTCTACCTCAGGTTCTGGTTCAGGTTCAAGTAAACCAGGTGTTTGGTGTGATACCGCTATAACAAACCCAAACTGTAATACACGCTCAAAAGAGAGTTGGCGGTATCCAGTTGCAAGTGTTGATTTCAATAAAGTTACGGCAGATTTATGTCAATTAAAAAAGAACGCAACGAATAACCAGGCTTCGAATGCATGTAGTGCAAAACCATCTCGGACAGCTTCGTATATTCCTGCTCGTACCAATAACTACTCGATTAATAGTGGGTATCTCATTATATTGAACACTAATGGAACATATAGTCTACGTTCAGTTACAAATGAAAGAGACGATCGTGCAAACTATAGTGCAGCGCTCAGTAATACAGTAATTGCAAATAATATTGCAGTTCCCACAAACGGGGTAATATTCGTAGAAGACAACGTGTGGGTTCTGTCTGAGTCAGGAGGGTTCAATGGTAGGGTCACTATAGCTTCAGCACGTCTTGCAACCACAGGCTCGACTACAGTTACTGTTGCAGATAAGCTTAGCTACCAAGATCAGTATAATGGAAACGATGCTATTGGATTGATTGCAGAAAACGATATAGATATTGCACCATATGTCCCCGTACCCCTAACCGTGCATGCCGCTATGATTGCACAATCTGGCAGAGTACAATTTCGACCAGAATATAACTATAACGGTGGTAATACCCCAGGGTATATAAACTCAAATCAAACACTGCAGTTTTTTGGATCGATTGCGTCTAACGAACAGTGGACATGGTCATGGATACGGTGCGGTAGCAATAACGCTTCGTGCTGGAGTGGTTTCAAGAACAATACCACCAAATATGACGAGAACCTACGCTATAAACCCCCTCCAAGTTTTCCAGTTACAAGCACATACGACATTTTAGAATGGCGCGAAATAATTATTGCGCCGTAGATATGTAGGTTGCGAACACTAATGAAAACAGTTATGCTTAAAGCAATATGAAGGCGCCATTATTCTATCATAAGAAGCCAGTGTTTGGTCTGGATATCGGATCCAAAGCTGTAAAAATTATGCAACTCGAATCGAGTGGCAAGCATGCGCATGTAAGGGGCTACGGCAGTATAGGTACTGATGATAAAATTATGAAAGACGGTGTCATCAGTAATATACCTGGCGCAGCAAAATTGATTGATGAGCTACTCGCCGATAATATTATCGGCTCACTAACTACAAATCGTGTCGTCATGAGTATCCCGGTCTCAAGAGTGTTTACTAGGGTTCTCACGTTGCCGTTGATGTCAAAAAAAGAACTAAGTGATGCGGTCCAGCTTGAGGTTGAGCAGTCGGTCCCGGTGGCTCCAAAAAATCTGTATTTTGACTACGAAACTACGGATATTGGTGATCCAAATAATATTCTTGTAAGAATGGTAGCTGTACCAAAAGTGATTGTAGATTCTTATTCGGCAGTTTGTGAGTTACTAAACCTAGATCTTGCTTTAATACAAACTAATATTCGTGCAGATGCCCAATTATGCAAATTATACGAAGATCTCGAATCGAATAATCCTTATATTATCCTTGATGTCGGTGGAAATGCTATAGACATCGGCATACTTGATGAAACGCTGCGTGTTACCGGTACGGTCGATGAGGGTGGTGATGGTCTCACGAATTCAATCGCTAAGGCCCTCCATGTTTCTCCCGATAAAGCCCATCATATTAAAGTCACGCAAGGCTTGGGTGCTGGCGCACAACAAAAAAAGATCCTCACCGCGGTGTCGCCAATACTTGATAAGGTTATAAAAGAAATCGAAAAGATGGTCCGGTTTCATCAAGAGCGAATTAAGCCCGGTAGTGAAATATCACAGATTTTGATTGTCGGTGGTGGCGCTAATATGCCAGGCTTTGGTGATTACCTAACAAATGCGACCCATATTGCAACGAGGCTGTCTTCACCTTGGGGTGGGCATCTAACATTTGGCAACCTAGAGCCGCCTGAATCAGCAGACCTGCCACGGTTTTTAACGTGTGCAGGATCAGCAATGGCATCTGATAAAGAGGTGTTCGGGGTATGATTAATCTATTGCCGCCACAACAACTCGCAAATATCCGTATTGCAAGAAGTAACACATTACTACGTCGCTATATTGAACTACTGCTACTGGCACTTCTTATTATAATTACCGCACTGACTGTTGCGTACTATTTTATGAACGTTCAACAGTCTAATGTACAACAAGTAGTTGACACCGATCAGGCTAAGATATCAGAATTAGAACCTGTACAAAAACAGGCAGAACAACTTTCAGCGACTGTTAACACAATAGCCGGATTACTCTCTAGAGATGTAGTCTTTTCTGATATGTTGGTTCAGATTGGAGGCCTAATGCCACAAGGCGCAGTCTTAACTGGTTTACAATTTTCAATAGAAGATTTTAAATCACCATTAATTATTAGTGCACAAGTAGATACGGAAGAAAAAGCAGCGGTACTTTTAAAAAATCTACAGGGCTCAGATTTATTTCAAAGTGCAGAAATTAAAACAATCGATCAAACTGAAAAAGAGGATACGTCTACATCAACGTCTACGCTTACTCCTACGACTTCAGCAACTGCGCCAGTTGTAGCGGATAGTCCGTATAAATATACTACTGTCATTAATGCGTACTTTAAACAAAATAGCCCAGGCATAAAGGCGGCGCAGTAATGACACCTCGATTACTTAATAAAGTACTGAAGATAACACTGGTGGTATTAATCGTATCATCAGTGGGTGTACTGTATCTAGGCGACAAACAGGTGGTTCGTGTTGCTAATGAAACCGCTCGGCTTAAGGCGCAGGTTGATGTCAACGAGAAGCAACTTTCAACCTATAAAAAAACAAAAGTGAAGGTAGATTCACTCGGGTATGTTAATGATATTGCCAATAAAGTACTTCCAGCAGAAAAGGAACAATCTGCAATTGTTGCAGAGGTATCCCAATTTGCGCTGAGGTCGAGTTTGGGCATAGAACAGATTGCATTTGTAGAAGTCCCCAAAACTGCTTCAGGAACCAGTAAGTCTAAGTCGAAGATTGCTATTCCAAAAGGAGTCGAGGTTGTTCCAATTACTGTACAGTTTAAACCTGGTTCAAAATACCAAAATATCCTCGACTTTCTAGAATCAGTAGAGAACAACAGACGTAAAATGCAGGTTACAAATATTAACTTAAAGCCCGATCCAACTAACGGGCAGTTATTAAACCAGGTCACGGTTTCTATGAATCTGTATGCTAAACAAGCTGAAGTAGCAAAGGTGAAACAATGAACCAACGTGTAAGTATGTTACGGTATAAAGTTGCTAAGTTATTTCATAATCATGAAGCTTTTGTAATTGCGACGGTTGTACTTATGTTACTGATGGGTGTTATAATTCGAATCAACTCACTCAGTAATCTCCCCGTAGATGAAGCCTATTACAAACAGAAGACGGCTCAACTTAAAAGTGTTACATTTGATCAAGACGCAATTAAAAAAATTGAAGAATTACGTGATAGCAATGTAACTGCACCTGGTGCAGAGTTACCTGCAAACAGAAACAATCCATTCACTGAGTAGTTTTCCCTTGTAAGTAAGCTTGGTATACTGGCATTTATGGAAGAAGCTACTCTGCAAACATATAATCTTGATGAAACTATACAGCTCGGCAAAAAGCTCGGTGAAAATTTGCGTGGTGGTGAAGTTATTGAACTTACGAGTGATCTAGGCGGTGGTAAAACTAGCTTGGTACGTGGTATTGCCGAGGGGTTTGGATCGGTGGACCCTGTATCGAGCCCTAGTTTTACTATTTGCAATACGTATTCTCGTTCTGATGGTAAGCAGATATCTCACTTTGATTTTTACCGTTTAGATAATCCGGGAATAGTTGCAGACGAGCTAGCAGAAGTTATTGGAGACGAAAATGTTGTTACTATTGTTGAATGGGGCGCTACAGTCCATGATGTACTACCACAGAATAAAATTCTGATAACAATTTCAACTGAATCTGAAGACGAACGCACCGTAACATTTAAATATACTAAAGATTTTATATATGTTTGTAAGGGGATAAAATGATACTTGGACTCAGAACAGACAAACCAGAGGCAGAGCTGTACCTGGTTGAAGACAGTGCTATTGTTGATTCTCACAAGTGGCATGCGCATCGTGAACTTTCAGATACGCTGATTTCTAAAATAGAACACCTTCTGGGCGCGCACGACCTACAGGTAAGTAAGTTAGATGGAATAGTCGTGTATCGAGGCCCCGGTTCATTTACCGGCCTCAGAATAGGAATTACAGTAGCAAATACTTTAGCATACGCTTCAAAGATTAAAATTATCGGTACAGAAGGTGATGACTGGCTGAGGGATGGTATACAAGC
>JAGOUG010000021.1 GCA_018061375.1 Candidatus Saccharimonadota bacterium | reverse complement strand
ATGTGGTGAGCATATATATAACTGGCAGCAGAATGAGTTCGTTTAGTTGGAAGTCCGGCCAGTTCGCGTTATTCACATTCTTACAGAAAGGTATACCGCTGCAGTCTCATCCGTTTACGATTAGCTACGCACCGATTTCTAAGCATGAAGCCCGTATCACTGTTAAGGCTGTCGGAGATTACACTTCAAAACTACAACAAATAAATCCCGGAGCGCATGTACTTATTGAGGGTCCGTATGGTGTCTTTGGCCAACAGGTCGAAGACGAGCCACAGGTGCTTTTAGTGGCTGGTGGCATTGGAATTACACCCATGTCAGCCTTGTTCGAACGATATGCACGGAATGGTCGCACAGTAACATTACTGTATTCGGCACAGACTAAGGCCGACCTAGTATTAAAGGCTGAGCTTGATTCAATAGCAGGCCAGTTTGAGAATGCTAACGTTGTATATATTACTGAAGACAGTACCACAGACCGCGGTATAGTCAGCGGAAGAATATCAGCAGAATTGATTACAAAGTATGTACCAGGTCTCCTCGGGCGACGCGTGTTTATATGTGGTCCGCCTGTAATGATGAATGCAATGACTAAAACGCTCATTTCTCTGGGCTTCCCAAAAAAGAAGATCTTCTCTGAACGGTTTAGTTTTCTCCGCTAATATGCCTAGGAACAGTTAGCGCAGTAGCCAGTAATCTCAAGATCATGGCGGATTGCCCTAAAGCCGTTGCTCTGAGCAGTTTGTTCTATGGCGTACTCAATTTCTGGTGTTCGCACATCTATAACGGTACCGCAGCGCAGGCATGAAAGGTGGTGGTGGTGTTCTTGAAAACTATCGCTGAGTTCAATACGGTATTTAAAGCCGGTGAAGACTTTTTTTGCAATATTCAGATCTATAAATAAATCAACCGTACGGTATACAGTTGCTCTGTCCATGTCGGGAAGGGTGGTAATGAGTTCGTTCATACTGGCTGGTTGTAATTTGAGCAGCGCTCGTAGTACGGCGAGGCGTGTTTTTGTTGCGCTAAAACCCTGAGTTTTTAAGAGACTGATGATTTCTTCTTGCATAAAAGTACCTTGTTTATACAAAAAGTATACTAAATTGCGACATAATTGCAAAATTAAGCATGGGTATTATACAATTTGTGTATGAATTCAACACCACTTATTTACGTACTACTTATTTCACTTATTGGAGACTTCATTGTCTTCTTCTCTAGCATCGCGTTTCTCACGCATAAAAAGCTCATAAAAGTACTCACCAAGTACGCAACCCCATTTGCGGCAGGGGCACTACTCGCTGCAGCCTTTATTGACTTTCTTCACGAAGGCGTAGAACAATACGAGCCACTGTATGTACTGCTCGCTGCGCTTATTGGTGTAGTTGGTTTCTTCGTGCTTGAGGGATCTTTGCACTGGTTCCATCATCATAGCCAAGAAGGATTTGAACATGATGAGTCTGTTCATGTAGGTAAAACCGAGCCAGTCGCATTTTTGGCCGCTTTTGGTAACTGGCTCCATAACTTTATAGACGGAGCAGCAATTGCCGCCGCATTTTTAGTAAGTCCTGCTACGGGTATAATTACAACTATCGCGGTGGCGTTTCATGAGATACCAAGAGAGGTTGCAGATTCTGGCTACTTACTGCAGCGGGGAATGTCAATTCGTAAAATTATCCAGGTTCATGGTGTGGCAATTTTGGTAACTGCAGTTGGAACAACGCTATTTTATGTAACTGGCCAGACGAATAGTGCCGTAATGCCATGGTTACTCGGTTTCACAGCGGGCTTCTTTATATACATTGCCGCCAGCGACATTATTCCGACCATTCGCCTTGACAGAAAAGATTCCAAATCATTCGATATTCAAACAGCATTGGTTGTTCTTGGTGCGGTAACGATTACTGCAGTGATTCTTATTGCGCACTCTTTTATGGGTTAGCTAGAGAGCATATCTATAGTCAGTGCTGCTGTCCAGCTGAATGAGTTGGCACCAGAAGGGATTCCGTCGATTGGACTAAAATATTCATATGAGCCGTGCTTTGTTACGAGCTCGACAGAGCGTTGTTTAATTGCCTCAGCCTCAGCGATGTAACCGTACCTGATTAATCCGTCAGCAATAAGCCAATTGGTATTGAGCCATGTCGGACCTTGCCAATATCTAGAAGCGTCAAAATAATGAGAATTTTTTGGGACGGAAGGTACTGGATACGGCATCCACCAATCTTTAGATCTAAGCAGAACTACAAGCTCTTCGGCGCGTTTTTTGCTAACCGTCCCTGCGTAGAGTGGCAAAAAAGTCATAATACTTGGCTGTTCAATGAGCTCGAAGGTTTCAAAATTTCTGCTGAAATATTGGCCGTCAGTTTCAGACCATAATAATTCTAGTGATTTATGGGCGAGAGCAAACCGCTGTGTCAGCCACTGCGGAAGTTCCTGGTTAATCTCTGTAGCAATTTGCTGGAGGAGTGTATTTGCGCGAATGAGGATTGAATTAAAACCTAGATCTTCGATAGCAAAATTTCCGTGCCTAAGTATAAGACGTGTCTCATATTTTTTTCGTCTGAGTTGCCGTGCAATACTGTATAAACTGAGTGCATCGATAACATCAATGCGTTGGTAGGCGGGGAGGAACTTGGTGTCGCTTCTGATCAGGTTAAATGCCGAATGGAGATGTAGTTTTTTAACGGCTTTTATCCAGAGGGGCATTTCGTTAAGATAGAGTTCTTGCATCCAGCTGGGTGTGTTGTCTAACCCAGATTCCCAGGGGTGTATAAGTATGACTATACCTTCACTATGTGGATCTCGCTCACGATAGAGCCATTCGTGGTAGGCGACAAGCTTCGGAAATAGAGCTTTATACCAAAGCAGTCGCTCTTTCTTAGTAAGTTTTTCGCCGATACGAACGATTGCCTCAGCAACCATCGGTGGCTGAGTAATCCCGCTTGTACTAACGTGTTTGGGTGAACTTTTAGAAACCTCAGAGTGCCAAAGACTTTTACCGGAACCATCAGTGTTGCTCAGTATAGTGTTTGGGATCATTCCGTTCTTCCATTGACCACGGAAGAGGTTGGTGACTTCCTTCTGTGCGCGCTTAGTGTCGTAGTGTCGAATCCCAATTGCGGTGAAGCAGCTATCCCAGAGCCACTGGTGTGGATAGAGGTGTGCTGCGGGGCGGGTCCAGCCACCAAGATCGTTTTGCTTTAAAACGCTCTTACAATACTCAATAAGTTCAGTGTGCCCATCCATCTTGCTTAACAGTATACCTGAAAATGCTAACGGTAGTTGGTGAATTCGAGTGGAAAGTCGAAGTCGGCTTCTCTCAGAATCTGCATTACACCCTGGAGTTCGTCTCGTTTTGCGCTTGAAACACGGATTTCTTCACCTTGAATTTGTGGTTTTACCTTCGGGTAGTTTTCTCGAATTAGCTTAGTAACTTGCTTGGCTCGTTCTTGGTCGAGACCTTTTTTGAATGTAAGATCCCACTTAACCTGCATGCTGCCGTTGACGGGCTCTTTATCTGTTACGAGTATTTTCTGACTAACATCGCAGCCGGCGAGTTTTTTACGTAGGATGTCTAAAATGCTATCAAGATGAAACTGGTTATCACCAATTAATGTGACACCAGTTTTAGTCGCATCAGTAAATTCAAGGCTTGCCTTGGTGCCCTTGAAGTCGTAGCGGTTCGTGATCTCCCTCTGAGATTGCTCAACTGCATTAGTGACTTTTGCAATATCGTAATCTGAAACAATGTCGAATGATGAATCTTTTGCCATGTGTCTATTTTCACAATATTTTTAATGCGTGTCAACTCCAAGCGCCTGTAGTTGCTGTATTAAGTTTGTATATGTACTGAATAGTATCGGCGTGTAGCCGCATTGAGGTGCGGTGCTCAGACTCTTCTCTGAATCATCAATGTATATAAGCTGATTTGGTTCGACTGCGAGCTCAGAGCAAAAGTAGTCAAAAATATTCTTATCCGGTTTCATCATCCCTATCTCGGCAGAAACTACAAAGCTGTCAAAATATTTGTCGATACCGTCGACTCGTAGCCGCTTACCAACACTTACTGAGTTATTGCTAAGTAGGCCAAGCTTGTAGCCGTTATTTTTCAATCGTGTGATCAGTTCGAGAACATCGGTATTTACAGTTAGTTCTGACTTATAGTCTTCAATAGCCACTAGTAGAGTGCTGAGTAGTTCTGGCTTCCCAACGTCGACTACGAAACGTTGCCATAACTCGTTTTGACTAATCAACTTACCATTATTGTGTTCTCGATTATGCCGAAAGTAGGTAAGTTCATACTCGGTTAGGCTGATATCCAGAGTTCGACAAACCATCTCGTTAAAGAATTGTGAGGGTCTACCTTCAATAACACCGCCATAATCAAAGCCTATTGCCGTATATTTCATTAAAATTCAGTATAGCACTTGATTAATGTTTAAGTATTTACTAAAATTAAGTGAACACTTAAACATTAAAAGGAGATAGTATGAAGTTATTAGTTATTACAGCAAGTGTCCGTGAAGGCAGAGCGGGTAAAAATGTTGCAGAATGGTTTACCGAGCAAGCAAATATAAACAGTAATTTTGAAGTTGAGACTTTAGATCTAAAAGAGCTGGGGCTCTCATATGAGCTGCCTGAACAACTACCCGGTAGCGTTGAAAACGGTGAATATAGTACTCAGGAAGATCGTGACTGGGCCCAGAAGATTAACTCAGTAGATGCAGTTGCATTTGTATCGCCCGAATACAACCACGGCTATCCTGCTAGTTTAAAGAATGCAATTGACCACCTACTTAAGGAGTGGGAAGCTAAGCCAGTTGCATTTATTGGCTACGGAGCCGCAGGAGCACCGTTTTCGTACCAAGCGTTCGAACTGGTGGCAACTCAACTTAAAATGAATGTAACTGAGGATCGAGTTGGAATTTCAGAAATCTGGGCTGCATTTAACGAAGATGGTGAACTAGTCAAAGCCGAAGAACATAACAAGCAAGCACAACTAGTTTTAAGCCAACTTGCTGCAAAAGTTACAAAATAACAATTGCTCTGCAAAATTGGGCTACAATTGCAGTATGGAAGAAGTAACTACAGAGTTACCATGTGTCGGTAAACTTGCGTTTGAAAATCAAGACGCAGCACAGGGTGCTGCCACTTACGCCAAGTATCTTCATGGTACAAAATTAAAAGTCTATAAATGTAAGCATTGTAGCCTCTGGCATCTCGCAAGCAGCTAGGGTAGAATTGAAGTAACTATGGAACAAGTTCAGATAGTGCGCGAGCACCTCCTCAAAAAGTTAGAAACGCTTGAAGATAAGCGAGCAATTTTGAAATCACCAGAACTTAAAGATTTGTATGCAAAAATTAAAGATCAGCCCGAAGATCAACGCGCTGCGTACGGACAGGCAATTAATAGCCTCAAGCAAGAACTTGAAGGCCTGGTTAATAACCTCCAGCCCTCAGTCTCTAGTCTCCAACCTATTGACGTAACTGCTCCGTTTGATGTAAATACTCCACTACCTAACTTGCTTCCGACTGAAAACGGTACGATCCATCCTATAACGAGAGAAATGCAGGTAATCAGTGATATCTTTTACCGAATGGGTTTCAAGGTTTCACCTTCACGAGAGATTGATGATGACTTTCATATGTTTACAAGCCTCAATTTTCCTGAAGATCACCCTGCAAGAGACGATTATGATACGTTTATGACAGAAGAAGGTCTGGTTGCGCCTGCCCATACTTCCACGATGCAGCACCGTATTATAAAAGCTCATAAAGAATCATTAGAAGCTGGTGAGCCTATTGCCGTACTTGCTATGGACCGTGTATTTAGAAACGAAGATCTTGATGCTCGACACGAACATACCTTTTATCAACACGAGGGCATCTACGTCAGTAAAGACGTAACGGTTGGTCAGCTAGTCGCGACACTCAAGTTATTTTTGACTACCTATTACGAAAAAGAAATTGACGTGAAGATCACGCCGTTTTACTTTCCGTTTACTGAACCAAGTTTTGAATTTTCACTCAGCTGTCCATTTTGTACAGATGGTTCCGATTGTCGTGTCTGCAGTAACGAGCGTTGGATAGAGCTTCTTGGTTGTGGAATGATTCACCCGAATGTACTTCAGATGGCAGGTGTTGACCCAGAAGTGTATACAGGGTTCGCATGGGGTGGCGGCGTTGAGCGACTGGTAATGATGAAGCATAATATCGAAGATATTCGTCACTTCAACTCCGGAAAACTAAAATTCCTGAGACAATTTGGAGGCCAATCATGAAGGTTAGTTTAAATTTTGCTCAGTCGGTTTCAAATGTTGACTTGAAGACGAAGTCTATAGAAGAATTGGTTAAGCTTGCGACGGAGCGACTCGGCGGGATTGAAGACTATACTGATCTTGCAAAGCACTACGAAGGGTTAGTCGTAGCTAAAATTATCAGCTGCGTAAAGCATTCAAATGCAGACAAACTGAATGTTTGTAAGGTTGACGATGGCGGCGTGGTTTCAGACGTTGCACGTGATCAAAACGGATACGTTCAGGTAGTATGTGGTGCGCCAAATGCACGCGAAGGTATTTTGGTAGCCTGGATCCCACCTTCTAGCATTGTTCCTGCAAGTTACGGTGAAAAAGAGTTATTTGTACTCGAAGCTCGTGATCTGCGTGGTGAACTCAGTAACGGAATGCTCGCGAGCCCTGCAGAGCTCGGCCTAAGTGATGACCATGAAGGTATTTTGGAGATTGACGAGAACGACGCGAAGCCAGGAACTGCGTTTAAGGATCTATACGATTTAGATGATGTAATCTTAGATATAGAAAATAAAATGTTCACACATCGTCCTGATGGATTTGGTCAACTTGGTGTGGCGCGTGAACTGTCCGGTATTCAGGGGCTGCAATTTAAATCTCCCGATTGGTACAAGAATGGTGCCTCGTTCCAGAGTTCTTCGAGCGACGTTATTCGCGGTCTTGGTGTCACCGTTGAGATCCCAGATTTATGTCCACGATACATGGCGATCACGCTTGATGAGGTTACTATAAAGCCAAGTCCCATATGGCTTCAGAGCTACCTTAAGCGCGTTGGAATCAGGCCGATTAATAACATAGTAGACGTTACAAATTATATTATGACGCTGACAGCTCAGCCACTTCATGCCTTTGATTTTGATAAAGTTGCTACAGGCGGCCGAGCTAACATCATAGTCAGGAACCCAAAGCCAGGTGAAAAAATGACACTGCTTGATGGCAAAGAGATTGAGCCACATGCAGATGCAGTGTTGATTTGTGATGAGCAAAAACCAATAGCACTCGGTGGCGTTATGGGTGGCGGCAATTCAGAGATCGACCAAAATACGAAACGAGTTGTATTAGAATGCGCTACATTCAACATGTATAGCATTAGAAAAACGAGCATGGTACACGGTATATTTACCGATGCAGTCACCCGTTTTAATAAAGGCCAGCCGGCAGAGCAATTACCGCCAGTGCTATGTAAGGCGATTGAGTTACTTAAAGAACTTGCAGGAGCAAAGCCTATTGGCGAGTTTGTTGATGTGTATCCAGAAGCTATTAAGAATTCTCCAGTTGAAGTTACTGCACCGTTCATTAATTCCCGACTCGGTAGCTCGTTTGAGGTAGCAGAAATAGCTGAGATGCTTACGAATGTTGAATTTGTCGTTGATATTCGTGGTGAACTACTCGTCGTGCAGGCACCATTTTGGCGAACCGATATTGAAATTAAAGAGGATATTGTTGAAGAAGTTGGCCGATTGTACGGATTCAATAGACTTCCAATTAGCTTACCGCAGCGTTCAATTAAGCCAGTAGCTCCGGATACTCGACTACAACTTAAGCAGAATATTCGAAATATACTCAGTAGGGCTGGTGCAAACGAAGTGTTAACCTATAGTTTCGTACACGGTAATGTACTCAAAAAAGTTGGTCAGAAACCAGAAGATTCATATGCTCTGAGGAATGCCCTAAGCCCAGATCTTCAGTACTACAGACAAACCCTTACTCCAAGTCTGCTCGATCTTATAAATAGTAATGTTAGGGCTGGCTACGATGAGTTCGCACTGTTTGAGATTAATAAGACACACAACAAAGTACATGGAGACGACGAAGAAGGATTGCCGGGTGAGCTACAGATGGTTGCACTAAGCGTTACAAGTAAAAAGAGCCAAGAATCGGCGTACTTCTTAGCCCGAAGATACCTAGACTACATTGCAGAATCGCTCGGATTTACGCTAGAGTATTCACCAATTACCGAAGCGTTGTCTTACCCAGTTACGGCTCCATTCAACCTGAGTCGTTCAGCGCTTGTTACTATAAAAGAGGCAGATGTGTTCTTAGGAATAGTCGGTGAATATCGTCCTGAGGTTTCAGCTGCACTCAAGCTTCCCGACGCTACGGCTGGGTTCGAAATAGGAATAGACCACATTATGGAGGCACTACACAAGCTGCCCGTTACTAACTACATGCCACTCTCGCGGTATCCTTCGTCAGACCAAGATATTACACTAAAAGTTGCAAATACTACTTTGTTTAGTGAGTTAAAAAATTGCATTGAAACCGAAGTTATGAAGTCTGAGTATGAATGGACGCTTACGCCGCTGAGTGTGTTTGCAAAAAATGGAGAAGACACAAAAAATGCAAGTTTCAGACTCACGCTTACGCATAACGAACGAACACTTACTACAGATGAAGTTACAAAATTAGTAGAACAAGTAACGTGGCACGCGCACGAAGTGCTAAAGGCAGAAAGAGTCTAAGATGAAACCAATCGGGAAGATACTAAAATTTGCAGGACACCTGTGGCCATATTATTTGGTAGTATCAGTTGCATCTGTTGTGATGGCACTCTTGAACCAGATCCAGCCATTGTTTACAAAACTTGCAATAGATAAATTGCCCGATGTGGTTGGTGGCACAACTAGCGCTGCTCCTGTGCTTGTTATTGTCGGTGCGATAATTTTGAGTGATATTCTTTCAACCCTAATTAGTAATGTTGCGGGTTATTACGGTGATATCATGTCGGTTAAACTCCGCTATTACCTTTCTGTGCAGTACTACGAACATCTTCTTACGTTGAGCCAAAAGTATTACGCAAGTGAGCTCACAGGTAAGATTATTAATCGCCTGAGCCGTTCAATTACAGGTGTTACAGAATTCATAAATATGTTTTCTAACAATTTTCTTCAGTTCCTACTCACTACTGTATTCTCGCTCATTATTGTTGCTCGCTATAGCCTTGTTGTGGCATTTTTATTCGCAATTTTGTACCCTATATTCCTTTGGCTCACCAGTCGAACAAGTACAAAATGGCAGGTGTACCAGAAGGATATTAATGAAGCCAACGATATTGCCAGTGGTCGCTTTGCTGAGGTTGTCAGTGAAATCAAGGTAACAAAGAGCTATACGTCTGAGCTAACCGAGCTTGGCTTCTTTAAGCGTATGCTCAAGAAGACAATTAAAACTACTCGGCCGCAATCAAAACTATGGCACACGCAAGATGCATACCGTCGGCTGATATTGAATGGCATATTCGGCGTCGTGTATCTGTACATATTCTGGGAAGCCGTTAATGGCAGATTCACTGTTGGTGAGACGGTGCTATTGATTCAATACGGCGCCCTTATTCGCCTTCCAATATTCAGTATGAGCTTCTTGGTTGATCGTATGCAGCGAGCAATTACCGACAGTAAAGATTATTTTGCTGCAATGGACGAAGTACCCGAGATCGTTGATAGCCCAAATGCCAAGGCTCTAAAGGTTTCAAGCTCGACAATTGAATTTAAGAACGTTGATTTTGCGTACGAAGAACGTCAGCCTGTCTTAAAAAATGTTTCGTTTACGGTAGCGCCTGGATCTAAGGTTGCACTTGTCGGTGAAAGCGGCGAGGGAAAAACTACCATCAGTAACTTACTTCTTCGTTTATATCACCCAGTAAGTGGTGCTATTAGTATTGACGATCAGGATATTAGCGGTGTTACACAGCGCAGTCTAAGACAGAACATTGCAGTGGTTTTTCAAGATCCAGCACTGTTTAGTGGTACTGTCAGAGAGAACATTGCTTACGGTAAACCGAGTGCAAAAATAAAAGATGTCGAGGCAGCAGCCAAGGCTGCGAACGCCTGGGATTTTATTCAAAAGTTACCTGATGGTATAGATACACTTGTTGGTGAGCGGGGCATGAAGCTTTCGGGCGGCCAGAAGCAGCGTATTGCTATTGCTCGGGCCATTTTGAAGGACTCACCGATTCTTATTCTGGACGAAGCAACCTCAAGCCTTGATAGCAAGGCTGAATCTGAGGTCCAAGCAGCACTCGAGACACTTATGCGTGGTAGAACCACAGTTATAATTGCACACAGACTTTCAACTATCGCAGACGTGGATGAGATCGTAACGTTGAAGAACGGTCAGGTTGATGAAATCGGCTCACCTGCAGAGCTCTCTCAGACAGACGGTATTTATGCTCAACTTCTACAGCTTCAAAATCGAACCGACGAATCTACAAAAAAGAAGCTCAAAGAATACGAAATCTCAACTTAGTTATGTACAGCTATGTTATAAAGTTGGATAAAGAAAAAGATATCCAAAATTGGTATGAAGCATGTACAAAATCGTCGGGTTTTACAGACTGGACGCAGCAAATTGATCCTAAATTACTTGAAGCTGTTCGAACGCTAACTATAAATGATGCATACGATCTACTAGAGCGTCATATTACTGATCTTTATCGAATTAGAAAAGATGAGATAGACCTTTATATAGATATAATAAATAAAGAATATAGTAGCAAATTTCAATTTGCATGTGATACATTGGTGCAAATTACTGGAAAGCCACTCTATCGCAAAATGTTTACTATATACCTAACAACATTCCCTCGTGGTCCTTACGACGTTGAAAATGCTGCTCTCTGGATTGCAATTGGATGGTTTGATCCGATAGCAAATTTTATGCATGAAGCATTACATTTCCAGTTTATATTTTATTGGCGTGACAGTGATACCGCAGTCTCAAAACTATCAGTCGAGCAATTTGAAAAGCTTAAAGAATCACTAACAGTTGTTCTAGATGAAAGTCTGAGACCACTTATGAAGGCTCCAGATAAAGGTTACATAGTACACTCGCAAATTCGACAGAAACTACATGAGAAGTGGATAAAGGGTGCGAACTTTACTGAGCTTATCGACTATGGCATAGAGCTTATGTAGCCTATATGACTCTTTGTAATTTCAGTAATGTCAAGACTTGTTTGGAGGTTTTTTGAGGCGTATATTGGTACGTAGACTGAGCAATCAGACAAAAAGTGGAGGGTAAAAGTTTTATGGCAAGTAAGAAAGAAGGCGCTAAGCGCGTCGCTATATTAATCGCCGTTGGTGGCATGATATTTTCGTCAGTTGGTTTGACTATTGTTGCTTTGACGCAGCAAAATTCAGCTGACCCAGCACAAACACAGCAAGAACAATTGCAGAAGCAGATTCAAGAACAACTAAAACAACAAAAGGAGGCCCAAGTGCCAAAAGATCCACTCCCAGGATACGAAGCAACGTCGTTTGACCCGGCATCAGTAACAGAACTAAAAGTAGAAACACTCAAGCAGGGTGAGGGACCTTCTGCAACTTCAGACTCCACTGTCAGTGCAAATTACTTTGGCTGGACGTCTGACGGCAAAATTTTTGACAGCACTAATAAGGGCGGAACCGTTACTCCTATCGATTTTCCACTTAGCGGCGTGATTAGTGGATGGACAGAAGGCCTCACTGGCGTAAAACAAGGCTCTGTGGTTAAGATTACGATTCCTGCAGAAAAAGCTTACGGCGCAACCGACAATGGTGACGGACGGCCTTTTGGACCGTTAGTATTTATAGTTGAACTTACGGAGGTTAAATAAACAAAAAAAGTAAAATAGACAACGTATATAGCGTAGCGTATTGACATCGTTACACCATAAGCAGTATGCTTGAACGTAAGAGAGATCAAAGTTTTAAAAACAGTTAAAAATCAAAGGAACAGTACAATGGCAAAAAAAGTTATTATCTATACATCTAACACTTGCGGCCAATGCAAGATGGTCAAAAAAATCCTTACCATGAAGGGTCACCAGTACGACGAAGTAAACATTGACGAATCACCTGACCGTCATCAAGAAGTTTTACAACTGAGCGGTCAGCAACGTGTGCCTGTAACCGTTGTACAAGACGATACGACTGGTTTCCAGAGTGTCATTACCGGCTATAACCCCGGTCAACTTATGCCAGCTTTGGTATAATACAATAAGATAACAATCAAGCAGCAGGGAGAGTGTGTGAGCAAGCCTATTGAAACCGACGTAATTATGATTGGTGCTGGACCTTCAGCGCTTGCTGCGGCTGTATACACCACTAGAGAAGACATTAAGACTACACTGCTTGAAAAAGGCGTTGTAGGTGGCCTGGCAGCTATTACTGACCAGGTGGACAACTACCCTGGCTTCCCGGAGGGTATTACCGGGCTTGATCTTGCAGATAAGCTCGAAAAGCAGGCGGAACGTTTTGGGGCAGATATTCAATATGGTGAAGTTGCAATAATCACTACGGATGACAATACGGTAATTGTTAAAACAATTGATGATACAGAATATCACGCTAAGGCAGTTTTAATTGCAACTGGTAGCGACTACAAAAAGATCGGTGTACCTGGAGAAGAAGAATTTTATGGCCGTGGCGTGCACTACTGTGCTACCT
>JAGOUG010000083.1 GCA_018061375.1 Candidatus Saccharimonadota bacterium | reverse complement strand
ATATAGTAGACACCCCAATAATAACTAGTCACTGGCTACTTACTATAGAGACTATCAGCCGAACTGAACATCTGGACGAGCGCATTTCGGAGCGCTTCTTCAAAGCTGATTCTTCTCGTAACTGCTAGCGCAGAATAATTGCCCCAGGTGTCTTTACCTGCCGTTACCGTTAGGAGTGATTTGATTTCTTCAAGCCTCAAAACTTGGTAATGTTCAAGCTGATCACTCGCCATCTTTCTAGTAATAACATCTGGCACTTTTAATCCGCTGGAGTATCCATATGTCTTCTTTTCTCTAGATACAACGCAGCACCATGCTTCTTCAAATATGTGTCCATAGCGTTCAACCAGGCCACTTTCAAGACCTATTGCATAGTCGCAATCGTCTAACTGTATCAGTTCACTTGCCCTATTTTCAGCCCCCTGCATAGTCTCTTGGTCGTGAGGAGTTTCACCAAATCCAGAGGGAACATCCTTGCCCTGTAAGGCAAACTCTTGTGTGCCAAGTACTAAACGTAATGATTGTGATGCTGTTTCAATTTTTTGCTGATTATTTGTTCCGATATAAAACTTCATAGATGCAATTATACAGTAATGAAAGTGTGAACTAGATACCATTATTCATATCTGTTATGCTTATATGTAATGAAACAGAAGATGACTCGGGTGGTTGTGGTTGGCGGTGGCTTCGGTGGTGTCAAAACAGCACTCGAGCTTGCTAATAAACCCGGGTTTGCCGTGCAACTGATATCAGACAACAGCCACTTCGAATATCACGGCGCACTGTACCGTTCCGCAGTTGGTCATTCGCCTATGGAGGTAGTTATTCCGCTAAAAGATATTTTTGCTCATGCAAAAAATGTAGAGGTAGTGCTCGATAGTATCGGTTTTGTAAACGCAAAAAAACATTGTCTTGCAAGCCTGACTGGCAATACCTACCCGTACGATAAGCTCGTACTTGCGCTTGGCAACACCGTTAACTACTTTGGTATACCCGGAGTTGAAGAAAACTCTGAGGCAATGCACAATATTAACTCAACAATAAAGCTTCGTACTAAGCTTGTTGAGTTATTTAGTAAAAAACATTCAAAACCTGTTCGTATTGCAGTGATTGGCGCCGGAGCATCAGGCGTTGAATTGGCTGCCGAAATACCACAGTTTGCTGCATTTATTGCAAAGAAGCACCGGCTAAAGGTGCCGCACGTAAAAGTAGTTTTAGTAGATGGAGGTGACAGAGTACTGCCACTACTAAAACCAACAGCCTCTACTAAGGCAGAACAAAAACTTAAGAAGCTGGGAGTCGAGCTACACTTGAATATAAAGGTAGAGTCTTGCGATAGCGGCAATGTCTGTATGAGTGCAGGCAACTTGGGGGCGGACCTTATAGTTTGGACTGCCGGTAGCAAGCCCTCGGAATTTTATGCCAAAAACCCAGATGTTTTTACGCTCAGTAGAAACGGTAAAGTAGTTGTAGATGAATACCTCAGAGTCAAAAACTGGCAAAACATTTTTGTGATTGGTGATAATGCAGACACAAAGTATTCTGGCATGGCTCAAACTGCGCTCTATAACGCATTGTATGTTTCTAAGCTGCTCATGAAACAGCACCAGCAGAAAGCTATATCAAAGTATCGTAATAAAAAACCTGTCTACGTTATAACTGTCGGGCCGAAATGGGCTGTTGCACAAATCGGCAACCGGGTACTATCAGGAAGAGCAGGCTGGTCAGTTCGTCGCCAGGCTGATCTTGCAATATTTAGAAACTTTCAACCATACAGAGAGGCAATCAAAACCTGGCGACAAGCCGATAAAATGTCGAATATCTAGCTATTTGCTAGAGTAACTCATCGTTCACAGCCATGAATATGCTCGTGATATTGTTGTCTGAATCGAATGAGAACACCACGACATACCCATTTGCAGATCTACCAACCATTGCACCAGTTAGCGGTATATAGCGCCCATAATCACCCGAACGCCACGATGTAACCGTAGCAAACGGCAAGCTGAAATCCCACGGAGCGGTGCCTGCGTCTAGGTACTTAAGATCGTTTGTAGCCTGAGCAGGTGTACGCGCACCTATACCTTCAGAGGCTGCAATAATTACATTAACACTGTCCGCCATATACGATTCGATTGCTGCATAGTTACCTGAACCAACAGCATCTTTTACATTAGCGGCCACCTCGGCACTTGGTGAAACAACGATGCGCTTCTGCGTAGATTCAGTTTCTGTCTTTTTTGCAGCTGCTTCTAGCGCAGCAATCTTAGCTTCCAAATCTTTAATCTGATTACTATAGTCATCGCTCTTCTTTTTCGCCTCATTTGTTTGCCAAACATACACACCCACAACTGCTGCAATTGCTACAGTTATGCCGAGCGCTACTAAATACCCGGTTTTAACTTTTTTCTTTTTATATACTGGTGTCGATACATCAACCACGTTTTTTTCATTCTTCATACCAAGAACTCCTCTTATAAATACTACCTAAAACATTAGCACTTTGTGTGAACAATGTGAATACCGTTCAAACAATTTAGAGTCCACTTACCAGCCTCCGCCGCCACCACCTCCTCCACCACCACCAGAGAAACCGCCGCCGCCAGAAAAACCAGATGAGCCCGAGCTGCTTGGAGCGGTAAATGAACTAGATGAGACTGAGTTGAAACCTGAGACAGCATTTGAAAATACAACTGCATTAAAAGTATTGTGTCCGCTATACCAGCTTGGTGATTGACCTTCACCATACAAACTGGCAAACTGCTTAGCCCAATCCTTTTCGATACCAAATAGCATTGCGTATGGGAGCAAAGATTCATACAGTTTAACCATTTTCTTATTATCTTTGGTGTCGATCTTCTCCGCAGTATCTGGGCCTTGTAAGAAGGTGATTCGGTCCTTTTCCGCCAAGTTCATATAATCTTTCAATCCTAGTAAGTATTCTTTGGCCTCGACACCTGCCATCGTTCGGGCGGGCATCTTTGAGCCAAAAATCAATACAATCACCGCGGATAAAACGAGGCCCATAGCCACAGGTATTAGCCAGGGTGTAAAAATGAAGAAGCTTGCAACACCAGGAATGAACAATAACGCACCCCATCCAGCATACATGCCACGAGCTTTCTCTGGATTTTTTTGAAAGAAGCCCAAGGTAACTACCGTGTCATTAAGAGATTTACTAATGCTACTGACTTTTGAATACAATTTATTCTTTTGTTCATTTAAGTTGATTCGCTCGCCCACAGCCTGAGAGGGAAACAGCATTGAAACTACTGCCTGTTCTTCACCACTCAAACTATTAGTGGATTTTAGTAACTCGAGTTCATATTCAACTGTATCTTTCAGTAGTTTATCCTTTTTTACTTCATACAATTTTAGATGCCCACGAATACATAAATCTAAAATGCTGGCACTAATTGCCGTAGTACTC
>JAGOUG010000082.1 GCA_018061375.1 Candidatus Saccharimonadota bacterium | reverse complement strand
TCTTTAGCACGTATAGAAGCTTCTTCGGCTCTCATCTGCCACTTTGTAAGTTGATCTTTAACATTTTGATTCATTTTTTTTGCAACAAGTCGTCTTACCATCGAGAGGCCACGTGGGTCGCCCTCTGTCATATCGATTAACTCCTTTACCGATTTCAGAAGCTGTACGTCTGCATCTGCCAATGGTCGTTCAGATTGCTTATCTAAAAATGCACCTACATCTTGTCTAAAAAAACGCACCAACTGCTTTTTGTATGCCAGACGTAGATACTCATCTGCATCATGTTTATGCATCTTTATTTGCCGCTCAATAACTGGTTGTTGCCACTTGAGCTCATTAATTTCTGCACTAAGCTCCTCGGGATCAACGCCCTCTAATGCAACAAATGCCTCTATCATATTACGAAACGTATCATAGGTAGTTGATACAACATCGGCCTCTTTTAACGCCGTTGCGTTTTGTTTATTTGATTTACTACTATGAACGGCTCGCGCATCCAGCTCTGGAGCGAATCCTTTAAATCCTCGTAATTTTCCGGTCTTCGAAACACCACCGATAGTTTGACCTGCTAACTGAGTTGTTGGTGTAAGCACCACGGCTCGAGCAGGAGTTCCTTGTTTTTTGCTCAGCGCTATAAATTGATCGACTAACGTCACGAATAGAACAGTCTTACCAGTACTGGTAGGGAGTTTAATGTATCCTTCGCGGCCGCCAGATTGATAGAATGAAACTAGATCATTAAAAGCGTCATGTTGGTGTTCTCTGAGAACAGTATTTTCAAGTACTATAGAGCCGATACGGGCACCAATAGCCTGTGCCTCCTGTTCTGTAAGTTGATCAGAAGTAGCAGCTCCCGCCTCTGCAACTTGCGGTTCATCGCTTTCTACTGGAATGAATGGTGATTCTGGGGCCATGATGATCCTAAATATCTAGTACAGGGATTTCTTCTTGATCAACTTCCATATCGGATTGTCGCTTGGCCTCAAGAAGTATCTCTTCAACGCGCAGAATCGCACGACGGGCATTCTCTGGACTCCGAACATATTGCAATACCCCAGGTTTTCCTCTATGAAATACTTCGAGTGTATGTTCTTTGAGTCCATTAATGGCAAAAGCGACTCGCGATGCCAGATCTGGATTAACGGCAAATACTTGGTCTACGATCAGTTTCCCATTAGCAAGTAGTTGCTGAATGTTATTGCCGATATCATCAACTGTCATAGAGTAATCTTCTGGCGGAGCGGTTCGGGATATTGTGTCAGTAGATAAGAAATCCCGGATACAATCAAGAATAAGAAACTGACACTCAGCTACACCCGGTGCCCACTCGTGTATCGTTCCGGGCCTATCAACCGTAGGGCCAACACGTTCAAACTCAAATGAAATCTGGTAGTGTTCTCTCAGTTGGCGTTCGATAAGATAAATCGCATTAACGGCATAACCACGTGAGTTTATTTCTAGTGGTCCCGTTGCGTTTTTGCTCGGATCAACATGCCTGTCATAGAATGAAGAAAATTGTGAGGTAACATCAGCATCGCCACCACTAAAGTACGTACCGAGACGCTCTATAAATACAGGGTAGCCCTCTGGAGAATGAGGGTTTTCTACAAAAGCAGAGATGTCACCTATAAGATACTCGTGTAGCCTACTAGTTATTTTCTGCAGTTGTGGTGCAGTAAACTCTGTGAGGAGTGCGTCAATACCGGTTTCTCCACCTAGAAGTTCGAGTGAAATAAAGTTCCCTATATCTGACGCATTGGATAGAATTTGAATAACACCCAATTCATCACCTGATTGTTCCAAACACTTCGCCGTCTCAGCAGCAGAGGTATCCGGTGGTGTCTGAGAAACCTCGTTTACAGCATGACAAATCACTACCCCAAATAACTCTTTTCCTGTATCTTGACTAATCATTAATCTAATCCTCGTACCCACCGAACAATAACGCCTTCATTGTCCAAACTAGGCCTATCGGGGCGTTGTGCCTCAAGTGACGTAGATGCATAATACTCCACTGGGTCAATCTGGCCTGTCTCACATCCATAAGGATGAACGTCACCGGCCCATGTCCTTTCTCCATCCTTAGTTTTAGGAGTAGCTTTAGTCAACTCGAGTTGCTGTAATACATGTTCAGCATCCTTGATTCTCATCAGCACTGTCCTGTATCTATATAATATATCTACATTATCGTTCGTAAGAAGCCCCTCAGCCTGGGTTACTAATACACATGCCAACGCTAACAAATTGTGTGGGTTGTATATCTCGGAGAGGTTCTTTATATCAGTATAATTACAGAAACCTAGACTACGGAATGGTTGTGCCTCCTGCAAAAAGTCACCGATCTCGGCATCGATTGTTTTCACCAACTGGGGTAGGTCGCTATCCGGTGTGACTGGTTCAATAAATTCAACCGGATTATTTGAAACAAAGGAACTAAGTACCCTGAGTGTGTCTGATTCTTCATCCAAATCCAACTGTACTGCAATCTGGACTAGCTCTAAAAAATTATCTGGTGCGTGAATACTCGTATAATCTACTTCAGCTTGTAGTGTTGGATTTAATGGTGCTTCAGAATCATTCATAGAAACATATAGTATCACTTTAGACGCGCAGAGTCAATACCTACGCTCCCATACTGAGTACTCTGCATACAAATATACAGTTGCATATACTCCTTCTTTCTAGTATGATATGTGTTCATGATTAAACAACGTTTACAACAGTATGAAGAACGAATGGGCAATAACCTCATGCTAAATATTGCAGCTAAAATCGGTGAGATAGCAGGTTTTGGTATGCTAATTGAAGGAATGGCAACAAACGCGACTGCGAAAGAAGGTTTAATTACCTGTGCTGTTCTAGTAGGCTCTACTGTCCTAGATGTAGCGACAGGTGGATTAAAACCATATTCTATCGAAAAATCATCTTGAAAATGAGTTAATCATCTGATAGAATAGTATTCAATATGGCAAAGAAGAACACAAAGCGAGTTTTAGTTGGTTTAGTAGGCGAAGAAAGCGGCGACCGTCTTTACTATACAAAAAAGAATAATCAGAACACCCCTGATAAACTCAGTCTAAAAAAGTACAACCCACGTCTTCGTAGAACTGAAGTTTTCACTGAAACCAAGAAGAATCTTGGCCGAAACGAAGTCAAACCTAAAAAACGCTAACTAAACGTTTTTACCACTTACTACAGATGTCGTCCCTGCTACGACAGGGATCTTTATTTGTTGGTGCGTAACCATAAGCTTGACAAAGTAGAATACTTATGCTAATATGGTTTTGTAATCGAGGTGAGACTCGAGAAGGAGTGAAATGAGTAAAGTTTTAAATATCGTATTAGGATCAGTAGCATCAATTGTATTGTTTATGGGTGCCACTTCCAGTGCATCTGCAGCAACCGCTGCAACAAAGTGTACAGTAGAAGCT
>JAGOUG010000081.1 GCA_018061375.1 Candidatus Saccharimonadota bacterium | reverse complement strand
GTTGCAGATAGGCGTGCATAAGCGGTATACTTTAGTATATGCAAGAACATCTTGAGCCCGTTGTGGGTATTGATATTGGAACAACTACAGTTCGCTGTGTAATCGGTGTCTTAAAACCCGAAAAACAACAGATTGATTTGATTGGCTTAGGCGAAGCTCCTAATACTGGTTTTAGGAAAGGGTCAGTTATAAACATCTCTGATACTGCTCAGGCGGTGGACCAGGCTATCGGTTTTGCCGAAAGAATGTCCGGCGTTCAAGTCACTTCAGCTACGGTTAATATCAATGGAGATCATATAAAGGGCTTAGATTCTCGTGGTACTGTGGCTATTTCTGGGCAAGAAGTTACCCAGGAAGATTTAATAAGAGTTGAAGATGCAGCGACACTGCTTCAATTACCTCAACATTATGAGATCCTGAGTGTTTTCCCGCGCAGTTATATTGTAGATGGTAATGGCGACATAAAGGATCCTATTGGAATGAGTGGAACGCGGCTTGAGGTTGATGCTCATGTAGTAACAATTTCAGCCCCGGCTTTAAAGAATCTTGAAAAAGTCATGGAGACGGTCAATACTCACATAAATCGATTGAGCGTCGGTAGTTTGGGTGCGGCTCAATCTGGACTTAGCCGTGAACAGCGCGAAAACGGAGTTGCCGTAGCAGACATCGGTTCAGCAACGACAAACGTAATAGTCATCGAAGAAGGCGACGTTCTACATGTTGGCGTAGTTCCTATCGGTAGCATGCATGTTACCAATGATTTAGCTATTGGTCTGAGGACCGACATTAAAGTAGCCGAGGCTGTTAAACGAAATTATAAATATCTATCTAAAGGCTCCAAAGACAGGCCTAAGCATATAAAAGTTGTCGTTAGCCAGAAAGAGTATATCTTCCCGACTAAGGACATCGAACTTGTTATAACTGCAAGACTAGAGGAGTTATTTGAAGCCGTTGATAAAGAGCTCTCTAAGGTTCATAGGTCACATAAATTGCCTGGTGGCGTAACTTTAAGTGGCGGCGGCGCACTACTTGCAGGGATTGAAGATGTGGCGCGCGATACACTGGGCCTTTCAGCGCGAATTGCTGTTCCAGGTAATATCGAAGGGCTGAAAGAGAAGGTTAGTCGGGCCGACTACGCTACGGTAGCTGGTTTGATGCTACTTGATATGCATAAAGATGAGACTACAACGTACGGTGGTAAGTGGCTGGGTGGTCACCTAGAACGAGGTGCGGCCTCAGCAAAATCTCTATTTGGCCGTATTTTTGGTTCAAACTAACATTCCGTCATCACGAATTTGATTCGGGATCCAATTTTTAATTATCGGCTTTCTTCATTGCTTTTGGCAGCAAAAGCAATACAAAACTGTCAGGTAGAATTAAAAACATGATGTTACGCGTCCAGCCTTATTCTTGGGAGTCTGCGGAACTCGCTCATTTCTTTCGCTCAGACATCCTCGACTCGCCAGGAATAAACCAGGACACTCCACTCAGTTTTTAAATACCTGTGCGACCTAGCAAGCCGTAATCGATAAAAAGACCACAGATATTTGTTTAATTGAATACATTTTTACTCTGTGCCGATCTAGATTAAATAGCTGAACACCAAAATGGTTCTGTATAAAACATTTGTTGTACAGGTGGGTTCACGATTTTGTTCAATTGGTTGATTTTTTTGTTCAGACGACTATACTTGAGTGTATAAAGGAAGTGGAGGAACACGTGCCTGAAGTAAAACCAGCTGACATACAAGCATTTGCATCAATTAAGGTTGTAGGAGTGGGCGGAGCCGGCGGCTCTGCGGTTAATCGCATGGCAGACGTTGGTCTGACTGGAGTCCAGTTTATTGCTGTTAATACAGATGCACAAGCCTTATATCATTCTAAAGCTCAAACAAAGATACATATTGGGAAAGATACGACTCGTGGGCTGGGTGCAGGGGCCGATCCAGAAGTTGGGCAGAAGGCTGCTGAAGAATCTATAGATGAGATTAAAGAATCGCTAAAGGGTACTGACATGTTATTCATCACACTTGGTGCTGGTGGTGGTACTGGTAGCGGCGCTGCTCACGTAGTGGCTAAAGTTGCTAAAGAAATGGAAATACTTACGGTAGGTGTTGCTACTAAGCCATTTGCGTTTGAAGGCGAGCGTAGGCGAAAAAATGCCGAATTCGCAATCGGTAACTTATCTCAATTTGTTGATACCTTAATAACTATACCTAATGACAGATTGCTCCAAACAATTGACCGCAACACACCACTACTTGAGGCATTTAAAGTAGCCGACGATGTTCTTCGCCAGGGTGTTCAAGGTATCTCAGACCTTATTACTGAGCACGGTTTAATCAACCTAGATTTCGCCGACGTTAAGTCTGTTATGAGTCAGGCTGGTTCAGCACTTATGGGTATCGGTCATGGAACTGGTGAAAATCGTGCAGTACTTGCCGCACAAGCAGCGATTGAGTCACCGCTGCTAGAGGTTTCAATCGATGGAGCTAGAGGGGTGGTCTTTAATATTACTGGTGGCAACGATCTTTCTATGCATGAGGTTAACGAGGCTGCCGAAGTTATCACCGCAGCTGTCTCCCCAGATGCCAACATTATATTCGGTGCCACTATTAAGCCTGATATGCAAGACAAAGTTGATATTACGGTTATTGCTACAGGTTTTGATGGCTCATATTTTGCTAAACGGACAAACTCTAGCACCGATGATGTCGACGAGGATGAGTCATCGATTTTGAGCGAACCGGTTACTGATGTTGAACCTGACGAAGTAGAGACTATTAACATGGACGACGATTCTCAAGAAGATTCACCTAGCGAACCAGCTACACCATTTCATAAAGAGGACGATCATCATGACCCAAGTATTTGGGCGAGTAGTGATGACGAAGGTGATGAAGAGAAGACTAAAGATGAGCCAGAAAAGACTGACAAGATTGAAGAAAAAGAAGAGCATGATGTGCCTGCCTTCTTACGCCGCTTCCGTCGCAAAAAGCACAACGATGAAAATGAGAAAAACGATTGACGACGCTAGCATTAGCGTTATAATGAAGTGGAAGTACACCACATAAAGCGTACTTAGAAGATTAAAACGGAGAAATGAATGAAGTGTCCTCAATGTCAATCTTGTGAATCTAAGGTGATAGAATCTCGCGATGTAGCTGGTGGAGATAGTATCCGCAGGCGTCGAGAGTGCGAATCTTGCAATCATAGGTTTACGACATATGAGAGGATAGAACGGCCGCACCTAACTGTTGTTAAGAAGGGTGGCGTACGCGAATTATTCAATCGTAGCAAACTACTTGCTGGTATCGAAAGAGCTAGCGAGAAGACAACAATTTCTGCCGCACAATGTGAAGAAATGGTTGCACGAATTGAGCATGCGCTGTACGATTTAGGTAAGCCTGAAGTTTCAGCTAAAGAGATTGGTGAGCG
>JAGOUG010000020.1 GCA_018061375.1 Candidatus Saccharimonadota bacterium | reverse complement strand
ATTTTAATGATGATGGCCTAATTGTTGATGGCAGAAACGTACATGTTTTTAGCGAGAAGGACCCGGCGCAGTTACCCTGGGGCGCGCATAATATAGATGTCGTTATAGAATCAACTGGCTTTTTCGCTGATCCAGCGCTTGCTAAAGCGCACGTTGAAGGTGGTGGTGCTAAAAAAGTGGTTATATCTGCACCCGCTAAGGGTGAAGGGGCTTCTACTATTGTTCTCGGGGTGAATGATGACGACATTAAGGCTATCGGTGATGTTGTAAGTAATGCAAGCTGTACTACAAACTGCATTACGCCGGTCATGGCGGTACTTGAATCTGCCTTCGGCATAGAAAAAGCTATGATGACGACTGTACACAGCTACACTGCTAGCCAAAAATTACAAGATGCTCCAGCTAAAGATCTGCGTGAAGCACGCGCGGCGGCTGAAAATATCGTACCAACCACAACAGGTGCGTCAATTGCTGCAGCAAAGGCGCTACCGGCACTTGAAGGCGTCTTTGGTGGACTTTCTGTTCGTGTACCAACCCCGGTGGTATCTCTAGCAGACTTTGTGGTGCTCACCAAGAAAGACGTGACTATAGACGTTGTGAATGATGTCTTCAAGAAGTCCAGCAAGGAGCCATTCTATCAGGGAATTTTAGGGATAACTGAAGAGGAGTTGGTTTCATCTGATTTTATTGGTAATAGTCATTCTGCAATCGTTGATTTAAAGCTTACGAATGTCGTAGGTGGAAACCTTCTTAAGGTGGTTGCTTGGTACGACAACGAATGGGGATATAGCAATAGACTAGTTGAATTAACTGTCGATATTGGCAAGTCTCTCAAGGGGTAGTAATGAAGGTTTATTTAGGTTCAGATCATCAAGGGTATCAGTTGAAACAAGCAATATTTGCATGGCTCTCTAAAGAAGGCATCGACGTTGAAGATGTTGGTGATACTGTTCCTGACCCAAAAGATGATTACCCACAGTTTGCTCAGATGGCAGCGCTAAAACTGCTTGGCAGTGAAGATAAAAATGCACGAGCAATCCTAATCTGTGGTGGAGGCCAAGGAATGGCGATGGCAGCAAATAGATTCAGAGGTATTCGAGCCGCAGTAGCTTGGGATGAAGACGAAGCTAAGATGTCTCGACTCGATAACGATAGTAACGTCCTCAGCTTGCCGGCAAGAATTTTAGAAGGTGATTTTAATAACGTTAAAGATGTTATTAATGTTTGGCTCAATACAAAATTTTCAGGTGCCTCTCGTCATACTCGTCGCATTCAAGAAATCGACGACTTTTAGGTTAGTCGTGAGTTTTTAGGTATCCGCGTATTTTGTTACGAGCCTTTGATGTTTTGACAGTTTTGATCCAGTCTGACTTCGGTTTAGATTTTTTGTTTGTACGTACTTCAACAGTGTCTCCACTTTGAAGCTGATGGTTAAATCTTACGATTTTGTTATCTACTAAAAATGTTTGCGCGGTTTCACCAAGCTCAGAGTGAACTGCATAGGCAAAGTCGAGTGGGTAGGCTCCTTCTGGAAGGTCGTAGATATCACCCTTCGGTGAGTAAACGAATATTCTGTCGCCAAAAAGATCAACCTTGACCTCTTCTATCGGTGCACCTTCTTGAATAAGCTGGGCAGCTTCCTTAAGTTCACTAGTCCAGTCTAAGTGCTCCGGCACTGCACTTACAGTCTTACGCTTGAAGTAATTTTTAGATAGTTTCTGTTCATTGTAGTGAAAGCTAGCAGCAAGGCCATGTTCAGCAAAATCATGCATTTGCTCAGAACGAATCTGAAATTCAATTATCTGTCCGTCCCTTGTTTTCACTGTTGTATGGAGACTTTGATAGCCATTGGTTTTTGGAGTGGCAATATAGTCTTTAATTTTTTCAACTATTGGCTGGTGAAGTTGGTGTATAACACCCATAGTTTTGTAACAGCGCGCGGTGTCCTTCACGATAATCCTTATTGCAAGTAGATCATAGATTTCATCGATATCTTCGTTATACTTCGCCAGCTTTTTGTGTAAGCTGTAGATACTTTTTATACGACCGTCGATAGTATGTTTAATTTTTTGCTTGGTTAGTTCATCGGAAATTTCTTGTTTAATGCCGTCGAGCCGTGCGTATGCTTTGGAAATTCGCTTTTTACTAAGTTTTTTCAAGTAGGCGTAGCGTTTTGGTTCTAGGTATGAAAATGCAATCTCTTCTATTTCAACGCGGACTTTACCCATTCCCAGTCGATCAGCAAGGCGCGCAAATATTTCTAGTGATTCACGAGCAATTTTTTGTTGTTTTTCTTCTGGCAAGTACTCAAGTGTTCTGAGATTATGCAAACGGTCAGCAAGCTTAATTACAAGAACCCTGGCGTCTTGCCCGACGGCGATTAGTAGTTTGCTTAAGTTATCTCTAGTCTGCGGGAGATAACTTTCTATCCCGCGCATACCGCTACGTATTGCACTTACCTTCGTTACCCCGTCTACTAAAAATGCAACGTTCTTACCAAATATCTCTTCGATTTCTAAGAGTGAAGTCTGAGTATCTTCAACCGTATCATGGAGAACGCCTGCAATTACGGTGTCGAGATCTTGATTCCATTCAATCAAAATTGCAGCTACGTTTAGCGGATGCATAATATAGTCGTCGCCAGAAAGGCGTTTTTGGCCTTCGTGTTTATTTGTTGCAAAATCAATCGAGCGGCCGAGGATTTTACGCTGAAGCGGATTGAAGCGTCTGCGCGATAGTCGTATTAGTTCTGATTTATCCATCTTACTAGTATAGCGGTAGATGGTACAATCAGTATATGAGTATTATTTGCCCAACAATCACCGCTGAAAATACGCACGTATACCGAGAGCAGATTGAACGCGTACAGTCGTTCGCACCAAGAATTCACATAGATTTAATGGACGGAATGTATACAAAAAACAAAAGTATTTCACTGAACCAGGTTTGGTGGCCTGAGAATATCACAGCTGATATCCACTTAATGTATCAAAACCCAATTACAGAAATTGAGTCACTTGTTAAGTTGCGCCCAGATCTTGTTACTATTCATCTTACAGATGAGGTTAATGTTGCCGCTATTGCTGAGGTGTTGCATACAAATTCAATACGCTGCGGGCTGGTGCTTATGCCTGACACGACGGTCGCTTCAATGAAGGGCTACCTGCACTTAGTTGATCAGGTTTTGATATTCAGCGGTAATCTTGGACATCAGGGTGGGAGTACGGCCGACCTTACTTTACTTAGCCGAGTAGAAGAGTTGCTTGAACTGGCCCCAAACCTAGAAGTTGCATGGGATGGAGGCGTGAACACTACGAATATTAAGCAGATTTCTGATGCGGGAGTCACAGTTATAAATACAGGTGGGTTTGTTCAGTCTGCGGTAGATCCACGTGCCGCCTACGATTCACTCGTTTCTGCACTAAAATAACCTAGTTAGACAACCTGCTTATGGTATACTTTTAGATAAGAAAGTGACGATAATTTGCATGGTTAAAAGGCGTACGTACACAATTGCCCAACTGACACAAAAAGCGCAAGATATTCGAAAAGATATCATTAGATCGCTTGAACACGCAGGAAGTGGTCATTCTGCTGGACCCCTCGGTATGGCTGATGTTTTTACAGCTCTGTATTTTGATATTTTAAACCATGATCCAAAGAAGCCTGATTGGGAAGAGCGTGATATATTTGTGCTGTCTAACGGACATATTGTACCCGTACTTTATGCAACGCTCGCTCATGCAGGTTATTTTGACAAAAAAGAACTACTCACACTCAGAAAGTACGGCTCTCGGTTACAGGGACACCCAGAGCGAGAAAAGCTGCCCGGACTTGAAACTACAAGTGGACCACTTGGCTCGGGGCTTAGTCAGGCAGCAGGTATGGCATACGCTATACATATGGACGCACAGACACATCGTTGGGTGTTCTGTGCTATGGGGGACGGTGAGCTTAATGAAGGTAACGTTTGGGAAGCGGCTATGTTTGCCGGTAAATACAAATTGAATAATTTAATTGGAATAATTGACCGTAATAATATTCAAATTGACGGGGCTACCGAAGACGTTATGCCACTTGAAGATCTTAAGAAGAAGTGGGAGTCATTTGGTTGGCATGTACAAGAAGTTGATGGTAATAATATAGAAAGTGTTATAGATGCTGCCAGTATGGCCCGGGCAATTACTAACCAACCGAGCATGATAATTGCTCATACTGTCCCAGGTAAAGGTGTAGATTTTATGGAGTATGATTACCGCTGGCACGGCTACGGCAGCTCTCCGGACGACTATAAAAAAGCACTTAGTAGACTGCGGAGTCTTGACGGCAAGATTAGGGGTGAACATGAATAAAGTGTATCTATCAGATGAGATTGGCTCAGAGCACATCGACACAGAACCGAACAGGAAAGGTTTTGGCCGCGGTCTTAAGGCTGCAGGTGAAGCAAATGATGCCGTAGTTGCGCTTTGTGCTGATTTGACAGAATCAACACAGATTAGCGTATTCAGAGACGCCTTTCCGGACAGATTTATTGAAGTTGGAGTTGCAGAACAGAACCTTGTAACAGTCTCGAGCGGAATGGCTGCTATGGGCAAGATACCGTTCTGCGCAAGTTATGCAGCATTTTGTCCGGGTCGTTGCTGGGAGCAAATTAGGACTACCGTTTGTCTTGCTAATCAGCCAGTCAAAATTATTGGTGCACATGCCGGTGTTTCTGTAGGACCAGACGGTGCGACTCATCAAATGCTTGAAGATATCGCGTTGATGCGAACATTACCGAATATGGTAGTAATCGCTCCGTGTGATAGCAAAGAGGCTGAAAAGGCGACTGTAGCTATGAGTGAAGATCTGCGACCTAACTACATGCGGTTAGCTCGCGAAGCCACGGCGGTCTTCACAAGTGATAGTACTCCTTTTGAGATCGGTAAAGCTCAGATATTCCATGAAGGCTCAGACATCACAATTGTATCAACCGGTACAATGACGTATGAAGCTTTGGTAGCTGCCCAAAAGCTTCTGAAAGATGGCATTTCAGTTGAGGTTGTTCACTGCGCAACAATTAAGCCACTTGATGAAGCGACGATACTTACTAGCGTCAAAAAGACGGGCAGGGTTATTACTATAGAAGAGGCCCAGGTTGCTGGTGGTCTTGGCGGAGCCGTTGCAGAACTACTAAGTAGCGAGCACCCTACTCGTATACATAGAATGGGTATTAAGGATAGGTTTGGAGAAAGTGGTTCTCCAGATGAGCTTTTACGGGCATTTGGCTTAACTCATACACATATTTCATTAGCTGTTCATAGTATGATGACACACAAATAAAGGAGCAATGGTGGGATTAACGATTAAGGAAATAAGAGAAAATTGCATAAAGGCACGGCACTTAATGCAGCGTGCTCGTACGCAGAAGTTTGCAGTCGGTGCATTTAATATTGATAACCAAGAGACCCTAATCGCAGTGTGTCGCGCTGCTCATGAGAAGAATTCACCTGTTATGGTTGAAGTCAGTCAGGGTGAAGTCGATGCCATGGGACTTGATAACATCCGAGATCTTGTAGACAACTACCGTGAGCAATACGGAGTTGAAATGTACATTAACCTAGACCATAGCCCAAGTGTAGAAAATGCTAAGCGTGGAATTGATGCAGGCTTTGAATTCATCCATATAGATATTTCTCAGGCTCGTCACGATGCCACGGAAGAAGAGATTATTGATGAAACTAGACAAATAGTAGAATACGCAAAATTCACTGGCGCACTAGTTGAAAGCGAGCCGCATTATTTTGGTGGTTCTTCAAATGTTCATACCGAGGACATTGACTACGAAGAAATTAAGAAGACTTTTACGAGCCCTCCGGCTGCAAAAGATTTTGTTGTTGCGACGGGTATAGATACATTTGCTGCAGCAATCGGTAATTTACACGGTAAATACCCGGTCCCGAAAGTGCTTGATCTTGAACTACTCTCTCAAATTCGCAGTAAAATTGACTGCAATATAAGCCTACATGGTGGATCCGGTACCCCGCTTCACTACTTTGAAGAGGCCGCTAAGATTGGTGTCACTAAAATTAACATAAATTCCGATATGCGAGTGGCTTTTAGAGATACACTAGTTAAGGTTCTTGAAGATAACCCAGAAGAATATGCAGTAGTAAAGCTTATGCCGACAGTATATGAAGCAGTGCAGAAAGTAGTAGAAGAGAAGATTGAAGCCTTCGGATCTTCAGACAGGGCGGTGCAATAGTAATGAGTGGCCTGAAGATGGTATGTATTGGTACTGCCGCACAAGATGTATTTTTAATGGGCGAAGTCTTCACGCCGCAGTGTGAAGAAGGTATATGCTACGAACACCTGAAGCTTGGTGATAAACTTTCTGTCGAAAATATGGTATTCGCGACCGGTGGAAATGCTATGAACGCGAGTGTCACATTTGCACGTCAAGGTTTAGAAACCAGTTTTATAAGCGTTGTTGGTAAAGACCCTGCTGCTGCTGCAATACTCAGTGATCTTGACGCAGAATCGATACATTCACAGTACGTTGTGAGTGATCCGAAGTACGCAACAAGCTATTCTGTAGTACTACTGGCTCCGAATGGAGAACGAACAATTCTTAATTGTCATGGCGAACCATTGAGCTCAATAGCTGAGACCGTAAGTAGTAGTGCGCTTCGGGGGGACTGGCTGTACGTATCTTCACTTGGTTCGTTTGATATGCTAAAAAGCGTTATTGTGACAGCACGTAAGAATGGCATGAAGGTTGCATTCAATCCTGCTAGTTTTGAACTCGCATCACCACAAGAGTGTGCTGATTTGTTTTCTCAGGTTGATCTATTGGCACTTAACAAGGAAGAAGCTCAAACTTTTGCAGATGGCGACAGTACAGCTGAGCTTGCGAAGCAACTTTGTGAGTCTGTCCAAACAGTACTTGTGAGTGATGGACCGCGTGGTGCGGTAGCCGCTGATGGTAAATCAGTGTATAGCGCTGGAATGTACGAAGATGTTGCCGTAATTGACCGTACTGGTGCAGGGGATGCGTTTACAAGCGGGTTTGTATGTATGATTGCGCAAGGTAAATCTGTGGAAGAAGCCTTGATTTTTGCAAGTGCAAACTCGACAAGTGTTGTAACGCAAATTGGTGCCAAGGCAGGCATTCTTCATAAAGGCGCGGAGCTTCACGACATGGACGTTGTGCAGACACCGATAGCATGACAGGTATCAGGTATCATAGTATAGTTAAAGCATAAACGATTTAAAAATGAGAAATTTATGAGTAAATTACTAAGAGACTTACTGGACGCAACCGAACCGACATTTTCGTTATCTCTTAAAAGTCTCGAACAACTTTCAGGTCACCATAGTGTTGATAATAGTTTAAGCGCGGAGATACTGGAAAAAACACATGCTGCAATACGAGGTCTCGGACTCGATATTAATGATACAACCGATAGGGAACTGTATCATGCACTTGAAGGTAAGGTCAGGGACCACAATGTTCACTTAGCAAGTAGTCTGGGTACAAGTGAGGATGCCGCAGTAAAAGATATCGTACCAAAGCTTGTCGAGGCAGTACGGCAGTCAGATGTACCTATGCGTTGCTGGGTACTCAAAAAATCAGTTGCAAAAGAACTACTCCGTCAAATGCCCCCAAAGGTTATGATGAAGAACCTCGGGTATCGTTCGTTAGAAAGTATGTATAAAAATGAAAACTTCTCAGAAATATACGCCGGTTTGCGGTTTTCGGAGGGACCAGAATGGTTGAATTCATATGATGAATTATTTGAAAAATCAGTACAACCATCTGACTTTGAAATACGTGACATTGAGATTGTTGTAATGGACCACAAGAAGTGGGTAGATATGGCTGCGGGCTTTGTAAAGAAGAAGCTCCACAACGTAACTCACACCAAGGAGCTCGGTGTAATAATCGTTGTGCCAATGGAACAAACCCATATGCGTGGCCTTACACTCAAGACACTACCACTACTGTTTCACTACATAAACGAAATTCGACTGTATTCAGCATTCTTTAAGCTAAAAAGTACTGCACCACACTTTGGTAAAACCATTAGCGATACGCTTATAGCAGATGTGAGTACTGGTGCTGTAATTGCTGGGCATAATATTCACTGGCGTGTTATTCAACGCTACCTAGGGAGACACAAAGAAGATAGAGAAGCCGAAGCGTTTGAGCCTCATGTTCAGCCAGAAGATCTGCATTGGCGTAAGGCTGAGGAGAGTCTGTTTAGAATCGATAATGAACTGAAGTTTTGGCAAGATATGGATTATGTTGCACGTATTGCAGAGGATGGTGATCCGGTTGCCTTCAATCTGTTCGATGTATCATTCGGTTTTAGTAATCAGGAATCATTTCAGAGTAGGTATTTTTACCATATGCGTGAAAGCCTTTGGAATGAAATATTTATTCGTTATATGGGCAAGGGGACGCTTAAGCAGCAGATACTTGAACAGCTTGATAACGATATGATTCGTCCGGAGAGGTTGGTATGAAGCCTGAAGACGTACGGCCGCAACATAGCACGATCGTACCGCACTCGGCGGCACATAGGTTAACAATCTGCGTAAGTGGTGCAGCACGCGGAAAAACTGTTGAGCAAGATTATAAGTTAGCGTTTGAACTTGGTAAACAGGTTGCACTCCATGGCCATACGTTAGTTACCGGTGCAACTAGTGGTTTGCCAGATTGGGCTGCACAAGGTGCTAAGAGCGTGGGTGGTATGAGTATCGGCGTGAGCCCAGCATCTAGCTTTAATGAACACGTTAACAAATACCGGCTCCCAACAACTGCCTATGATTTTATTCTTTATACTGGCCTTCATTATGTTGGCCGTGATGCACTATTAGTGCAAAGTTCAGACGCAGTACTGAGTATTGGTGGACGTATGGGTACCGTGCATGAATTCGCTACTGCAATTGAAAGTCATATACCAGTTGGTGTACTGCAAGACGCCGGAGGGGTTGGCGAGGAGTTCGAACACTTAATGATTGCTGCTGGCTTGTGTCATGACGGCGTATGTGACGGTAAGCACGACGTGTTTTTTGATACAGACCCAGAAGCACTCGTAGAAAAAATAGTGAAACTACTACTTAAGAGACGTGGTACGGCGGAAGCGTAAGTGTTTACATTTGTTGATGCTACGATCATAATGCACGACAATAACCAAGGAGACATATGAACAGCGAAGACTCTATAGAAATAACTGATGACGAAATACATAATACACTTCCTCGAAAGCCAAAAAAGTCAGTGAGTAAGATTTTTTTAGCTTTAGTCACCGCACTAATACTAGCTGCGATGTCAGTATGGGCTGGCCTAAAGTGGACAAGTCAAATAAACGAGTACAAGGTCAACCATGAAAGTGCTAATAAAAAAATCGCAGGTCTAGAGAAACAATTATCAGATCTACAAACAGATTCTGCCACCACAAAGGATGGGTACCTTGAAATCTCGCAGTGGGGTATTAAGATTGTACCTACCTCATCACCAATGAGCTATAAAATAAAAAGCATCGACAGCGAAACAAAAGTTGCTATGTTATCTAATGCAGAATCAGATAAACTTTCAGAAGACGAGGGTTGTACCGCTAACGGTGTAACCGATACCCAGTACAGGGCAATAGTACAACAGGAGAAGACGCAGCTCACCAAAGAAGAGATTATTGGCAACATAACCTACATTGGAAAGATCCAGGGCTACTATTATTATGCCGATCGTGGAAATGGTCCGTGTAGTGATAATATCGAAAAAGAAGGTCGTGTGCTAAATGACCTGTTCGAATCAGCAAAGTCAGCTGTGCAAATATAGGGTATATCTAAGGTAGCGCACGTGTAAGTTTGCTACACTATAGGAATGGACAAAAAGTTTCAGCTTGCAAGTAAGTATAAGCCGATGGGTGATCAGCCTGCCGCCATAGATATACTTACCAAGGGGCTTGTTGACGGCATAAAAGAACAGACACTGCTTGGGGTTACTGGTTCTGGTAAAACGTTTACAATGGCTAACCTAATTCAGAATGTTCAGAAACCAACCTTAGTACTAAGTCATAACAAAACACTAGCCGCACAACTTTATAGTGAGTTCAAGACGTTCTTCCCGGATAACGAGGTTCATTATTTCGTAAGTTACTTTGATTACTACCAGCCAGAAGCGTATATGGCCTCCAGTGATACCTATATAGAAAAGGACAGCAAAATTAATGAAGAGATTGACAGACTTCGTCACGCGGCAACATCAGCTCTTATAGCTGGCCGTGATTGTATTATCGTAGCATCAGTCAGCTGTATATACGGTATTGGCTCGCGTGACGATTACGGTGAGATGTCTATTACTATTAAACTCGGCGAAAAACGCAGACAAGATAAACTAATCAGACACCTTACAGATATTCAGTATCAGCGAAATGATATAGATTTTCACAGATCAACATTTAGGGTCCGGGGTGATGTAATTGATGTATTTCCAGCCGGTGGTGAAGATGCCTACAGAGTTGAATTTTTTGGTGACGATGTTGATAGGCTAACTATAATCAACCCTCTCACAGGTGAGATTATTAGTGAACCAGATGAAGTTAGAATATTCCCAGGATCGCACTATGTTACACCAAAAGAGAAGTTGGCAGTTGCAATTGATAATATTAAAGCAGAGTTCGAAGAGCGTGTTACATACTTTGAAAAAAACAATAAGCTTCTCGAAGCCCAACGCTTAACACAGCGCACCAAGTTTGATATTGAAATGCTTGAAGAGACCGGCTTCGTAAAAGGTATCGAAAACTACTCGCGGTATCTTACGGATCGTGAAGTTGGAGAACAACCAGCAACACTACTTGACTACTTCCCTGACGACTTTCTGATGATGATCGATGAAAGCCATATGACACTTCCGCAGGTCCGTGGTATGTATAACGGTGATCGCGCGCGCAAAGAGGTACTTGTAGAGCACGGCTTTCGAATGCCGAGTGCACTGGACAATCGGCCGTTGAAGTTTGAAGAGTTTCAAGATCACATTAATCAGGTTGTATACGTGTCCGCAACACCGAGTGAGTATGAACTCAGTCGTAGTGGAGAGCCCGTTCAGCAGGTTATACGTCCAACCGGCCTACTAGATCCTCCAATTGAAGTTCGCCCAACCGAAGGCCAAATTGATGACCTTATTAAAGAGATCAGAGATACTACGTTGAAGGGTCAGAGAGTACTTGTTACGACTCTTACAAAACGCATGGCTGAAGATTTAACTGATTATTTACTAGACCTAGATATCAAAACTGCATATTTACATAGTGACGTTGACACACTCGACCGTACAGACATACTTAGGGATCTGCGTCTCGGAATATTTGATGTGCTCATAGGTATTAACTTACTTCGAGAAGGTCTAGACCTACCAGAGGTCAGTCTCGTCGCTATTATTGATGCAGATAAAGAAGGGTTCCTTAGAAGCTCACAAGCGCTTATACAAACTATCGGCCGTGCTGCACGCCACGAGGAAGGTCATGTGATTATGTATGGGGATACTTTAACTAAATCTATGCAGTTTGCTATGGATGAGACTACGCGTAGGCGCAAAATTCAAGAAGCATACAATACAGAGCACGGTATTACCCCAACTGGTGTTGATAAGATTATAGACGAAGGCATGAGGGCTATAATTGGCGCTCCGGCAAAAGAGAAGAAGACAAAATTAAACCTCAATAAGATTCCCAAAGACGAATACAGGCATCTTATTACAGAACTCGAATCACAAATGGACTTGGCATCCGCAAATCTTCGATTTGAAGAGGCAGCCGAGCTTCGTGACCAAATTGCTGAAATTCAAGCAAAATTGTAAACAGTAACGCTAATGTTAATATACAATATTGCAGACAAGTCTATTTACTTGTATAATTATATCCAATAATGAGTGATCCAAATAGTAATATGACGGCCGGTGGTGCAGAAATGTTGCCTTCACTACCACTTAATGAAGTTTTAGGTGTTCTAGCTGGAAGTCCGGCTGAGCGGTTAGTTGCCGACCCAGAAGTTGTTGCTGGAGTTATTGCAACAATGGCTCAAGATGTAATTACCAACTACTCACGGGTTGAAGAAGTAAACGGAGCAATGTGTCGTGTATCGCTGGGTAACGAACATCTTATGCGCCAGCCTGGTAAAATTGATGCAGCATTTTTGGATAATCCAGAATTTCTTGGTTTTAGACTTATACAAGAAATTAATCCGAATCACCAGGATTTAATCCCGATTAAAATACTATTTAGTGGAAACACACGACGACCACAAGCAACGATTCACCCCGTCGCAGGATCTGTACACGATTTTGATGATATCAGTCCGACAACAGATTTAGACCACCTGACCACCTACCTGCAGTTAGTTGGTACGATTAAGCAAGATTCAATTGCTAGAAAACGCGACCAGGATAAGGCCGAGGCTGCAGCAGCGGAAGAGAGACAACGTGAGAGAGCGGAAAGAAATAAAAAGACGAAGCGTAAGTTGCGTAGACTTGGTGGCACCCTTTTGGCCGTATTGGCACTAGGTCTAGGTGGACCGCGTGCGTACGAGGCAGGTACCGATGCGTGGGATGATCGACAGGCAGCTCAGGCTCAACAACAAGCTGAAGAATCTGCACGAGATCAAGCAGCACGTAAAATACGAGAAGATAAAGTGAAGGCATTTGACTTAAAGTACGATGTCGAATCTGTACCGAGCGTTGTAACGGGCATAGCCGGTGTGGCCGCTTCGTCAGAGCAGTTCCGTGATGTTACCGTACCCGAATATGGCACTGATAGCATTTCAGAAAAGCTCGCAAGAACAACCGCAGAACCTCGTTCAGTGTCTGTTGAAAATTTAACAGATCCAGAGACGGATAAACAGTGTAAGAAGGTAGATTATCCAAGTAGCGTAGGTGAAAAATTTTACGTTGCACAAAACGGTGACCCCGCAAGCGCAATGGTATTTCACCTTGACCCAGAAACTGATAAATTAGAACTTTGTTATTTCGGCACTATGGGCGAAGATGCTATAACACCTCCGACCAAAGTAATAATCCAAAAGGCGCCAATCGGCTAACTATTAGCTCGTTTGCCTAATTGCCAAAAGTTCTGTCATAGTACTAGTATGCAAAAACCTTCGCAGAGCTTCGTAGAAAAGTGTTATAAAGATAGTGATGGCAAAGTAGTTGTGGCGCAGTTCCCAAATTTATCATTATCGGTCTGGATCATTGCAACGCTCCTGGTAAAGGTCATACCGGAGGGTGTAGTCACTCAGTTATTGAGCGTCATTGCTTTCGGAGCAATTTTTACCTGGGCATGGCTCGAGCTATTTTCTGGCTCAACCTATATGCGTCGGCTGCTTGGGTTGGTGATTTTTGTCCTGGTGATACACACACAAGTAT
>JAGOUG010000080.1 GCA_018061375.1 Candidatus Saccharimonadota bacterium | reverse complement strand
TTTTCCAGAATTAAAGAAGCAGGGGATTCTGCGTCGTCTCCATACCACAACACTGCGCGTCTGGCAGTACTTTCTTTCCACTATGCTCTCTCAGGCGGCTATTGGCCTTGTGGCCTTTGCGGTGCAGTTTGGCGTGGCTCTGAGCGTGTTTCACTTAAAGGTAGTCGGCAACTACTTCGAACTCGCACTCTTTTTAGTAGTGAGCACCATGATGATACTCGGAATTGGCTTAGCGCTTGGTGGCTGGGCAAAAAATGAACGACAGGTAGCACCGCTCGGCAATATTATCGTGTTCCCAATGATGTTCCTATCAGGCACATTCTTTCCACGGTTTCTAATGCCTAGTTGGCTCCAAACAGCATCGGGCTTTTTGCCACTCACACCAGTGATTGACGGTATCCGTCTTATAGCAACCGAAGGCAAACATCTGACACAAATTGGTCCACAGATTGGATTGGTTGGGCTATGGCTGGTTGTGATTTATTTCATTGCATTCCGTGTTTTTCGCTGGGAATAAGCTCGATTATTGACAATACGTCTATATAAGAGTATAATATACATATGTCTATGTCTAAAGAAGTGCCGAGTCAGGGTACATTATTCGATACATTTGTACGTTGGAGCTCTACTGAACCAGAGTCTATCCCCCGTATAGTATTTGGAGGGCAGCCGTCCGCTGGGACACCTGATTCTGCGGAGAGGTCAGAGGCTGTGACGGGGCCAGTATCTATTGATAGTGCGAGATTAATAATCAATTTACTCGATGGAATTTCTCAAAAAAGACGACTACAAGGCTTAGTAATAGCTGATCCCCGATCTGCTAACGTACAGAAGTATGCAAAGAGTCAACACATCGAGCCACAGGCAGTCTCCGACTACTCGAGGCTTAGAATTGGCGAGCAAGAGCAGAGTATGAGTGAGAGTTATCATAGACTTGAAGTCGCGTACGACCAGGTGCAGATTTTGTTTGAGTTCTGCAATGCCTCGCTCAGGAAGTCCAGCACTCCACGTTTGCCATCAGCCGAGGAATTGGAGGCCAGATACTATGCAGACTCGTCAGCTGACGCGGAACGTACCAAGACAATAGCCGCGAGGAGGGCAAAGTACCGCAATCGGCTACTTAATATGATCGAATCTATGGAGTAGCAGTAGTCGTTACTCGCTGGAAGTCTCTCGTGTTAAATACCGCAGTTTTTAAATGCAAACAAATTAATTTATGAGTAATCAGTACAGAAGATTTATCTTCTTAAGGTATGTGGTGGGGGCGGTAGGATTTGAACCTACGACCAATCAGTTATGAGCCGACTGCTCTAACCACTGAGCTACGCCCCCGCGGCTACAATGTAACAACAGCTAGTATATCAGATAGTAGCGTCTGTATGCCAAATATTATATACTGAAGCTACAAAGCAATAAACAAATATGATTCGATTAAAAAAATACTTCAGTTTTAACGATATGCTACTGCTGGGCACACTGGTGCTTGCGCTTGGTTTAGGCTGGAATACAATTACTGCAATGCAACGTAACTACCGATTGCAACAAAAGTATAATTTGCTCCAAGCAGAAGTTGAGCTAGAGGAACTGCAGAATGAAAACCTTAAATATAACATCGCGTATCTTAAAACAAACGACTATTTAGAGATAGCAGCTCGTGATAAATTTAATAAAGCCTTACCAGGCGAAACCATGGTGTATTTACCGAGTAACAGTACTTCCAAGCGTGCTGCAGTTGCCAAAAAAACTGTGCTACAAAAACAAGCAAAAGAAACAGGCTGGCGTGCGAACGTGCAAGCATGGTGGAGTTTTTTTCGTGGTGATAAACATCCATCGGTAACATAGCCGAAGTACCGTTCCGGGGTTGTCTCGACCTTCTACAGCTGTTATAATACAATTTGTGCAACGATAACGCGGGATGGAGCAGTGGCAGCTCGCTTGGCTCATAACCAAGAGGTCGTAGGTTCGAGTCCTACTCCCGCTACCAAGATATGAACTCCAGCCTGTCTGGAGTTTTTATTTTGGTAATGAGTGAGCGCTCTAGCCTACAACTAAGATTTTCTGCAAGGAAAGATTATAGTCGTCGGTACGATAATCAAGAGCTCTCGTAGAAGCTCGCTTCGAGAAAGTTCGCAGAATATACTGAATTAGTCCTACTCACGCTACCAAGTCAGATTTAAAGGTTGAGATTCGATGATCGTGGATCTCATTTCATTTGTTACCAAAGTAAGCTGATTCCATTATCATTTGGTAATCTGGTATTATTTAACCATGTATAGATCTTTAGACGTCGATAAGTATAGAAAAAAATTCGGTTTGGCTGACAACTATAAAGTTGACGGTTTGCTTGCCTGCGGCGTTTGGGATTTGTTAGCTGAACGAGAACATTTACCGTACTTGATCAAAACTTTAGAAATGCTGGGGGTAGCTGCACCTGTTAAGCGTATAGAGGGTGAGCAGCTTGGACATGCATATACATTTGATTATCGGGAAAAGCACTATTGGTTTGTTCCAGTGATGGGTGCTGCATACATGTCAAAATATGCCCATCTAGCATGTTTGCTTGGCTCTAAGAAAAATATACTCATTGGTGTTGTTGGTGGTCTTAAAAAAGGGGCTAAACCTGGGGACTTTATTATTCCTACGTATTCAACAGGAAACCAAAACGCATCTATGTATGACCGCGAAGCTAAAAATCTAAGGTTTTACCCAAATAAGGAGCTTACTCAAAAACTCAAGGGTAAACTCAGCGAAGCTACAGTTTTTGAAGGTCCAACAGTTACATGCGAAGTGATGCTTGCCGAGACTGCTGAAGACGTACAGCAATGGTCGGAGGAAGGCTATCTAGGGGTAGAAATGGAGGCAGCCACGATGTTTGCCTTATCTAGACATTTCGAAGTCCCCTCTGCGGCGTTACTAACGGTTGCGGACAATCTGATTGAAGAGACTACTTTCTTCCATGATGTTTACGACAACACAAAGGAAATTCGTGAAAACGCTCGTCGGCTAAGGTACGAGGTGGCATTAACAGAGCTTTTAGAAATTAGCTAAATTTCAATGGGTGACCACTCCCGTTAGATAAATGAATAGAACATCACGTTTCTTGAAGCTCTGTTTTTTTCTACTCTAAGTAAGATTCAAGTCTTTCTTGGTCTCTGCTATGATATAACTATGCAAATTCCTATAAAAAAGCTTACGAACGGATTTGAAATACCTTCTTATGGTATGGGACTGTCAAGAATGGGCGGAAGCGACGAAGCTGATTACAGCCAGGACGAAGAATGGGTTCAGGCTATAAAGGGTGCAATTAACAGTGGTATTACACACTTTGATACGGCAGAGGTATATGGTGCAGGTCACAACGAAGAATTACTGGGGCAGGCTATAAAGGGTGCTGACCGTAGTAAGCTATTTATCGCTAGCAAGGTATGGGCCTCGCACCAAACCTATGATGGAATAATGAAGGCCTGTGAGGACAGCCTTAAGCGTCTGGGTACTGACTATTTAGATCTCTACACCATGCATTCATTTCCCGAACCTGATAAACCAATCGCAAAAGCT
>JAGOUG010000079.1 GCA_018061375.1 Candidatus Saccharimonadota bacterium | reverse complement strand
GCTCAGAAGAAGTCAGCCTGGGAGATTCTACAAGATGTTAATAAAGAACACCCCATGAATAGACTACTCGAAGGAGATGTTGGCTCAGGTAAAACAGTTGTAGCGGCCTTTGCGGCCTATATTGCGGCAAAACAGGGCATACAGACGGCATTTATGGCTCCGACTGAGTTACTGGCTCGACAGCACGCACAGACAATTGCAGACCTGCTTGATCCGCTTGGTGTAACTGTTGGCTTACTTACATCTGCAGTTAAGGGAAAAGCTAAAACAACTCTGAAAGATCAGCTTTCCTCGGGGGAGGTAGATATTGCAATTGGCACACACGCGCTTATTCAAGAATCAGTCACATTTCACCGGTTGGGGCTGGTTGTAGTTGATGAGCAACATCGTTTTGGCGTAAAACAGAGACAAAAGCTCGTTGATAAGGCTATTAAGATCCCACATATACTGAGTATGACGGCAACACCAATTCCACGCTCGCTTGCGCTTACGGTTTACGGAGAGCTCGATATTTCTATCATAGATCAGAAGCCAAGTAATCGTTTGCCGATAGAAACGGTACTTTGGTCGCCGAATTCTCGTCCCCAGCTGTACCAAATTATTGACGATGAAATTAAGGATGGCAGGCAGGTGTTCGTGGTCTGTCCACTTATAGATGATTCCGAAGGATCTGAAGCTAAAAGTGTTAATGAAGAAATTAAGCGGTTGAAGCATGGTCCGTTTAAAGCCCGTCGTATGGCAAGTCTGCACGGTAAAATGAAGGACGAAGAAAAAGCTGAGATTATGGGACAATTTGCTGCTGGTGAAATCGATATTTTAGTGAGTACTACTGTTATTGAAGTTGGTATAGATATTCCAAACGCCTCCGTCATGCTTATAGAAGGCGCAGATTCATTTGGATTAGCACAACTACATCAGCTCAGGGGTCGTGTTGGCCGAGCCGAGCATCAGGGCTACTGTTATTTAATCCCCAGTACGTCTAAAAAACCTTCTAAACGGCTCAGGGCAATGGAAACCACTACAGACGGCTTCAAGCTTGCAGAAATGGACTTAGAAATCAGGGGGCCAGGCGCAATTTACGGAGCGCGGCAGCATGGACAGTTAGATCTTAAAATTGCTGATATCACTGATATGAAACTCATTAAACAGGCGCGAGATAGCGCAAGGGCCTTCATTAAATCTGAGGAAGAGCTTAACAATTACCCAGAACTACAAAAACGTGTAGAAAAGTCCCTCAGTCTGACCTACCTTAATTGACGTGATACTATTTACGTATGGCGTATAAAGCAGATCTTGTAACTGCGATTGGGGATTATGAGGGGTTTCTTGATGATATCCTCGATCGAGTACAGTTTGAAGGCTTCGATTTTGATGATTTTGTACAGGCAGATCATATTTGTTACCGCACTATTGACGAAGAATCGTACCAGCTTAAGCGATTCCAACTCCATAAAGTCGGCAAGTTATTGGGCGAGACTATGGTGAGCGGAAGGCCGATTTCAACATTTCGGCTTACTGAACCAATAGATTTTGAAGGCTGGCGTATAGACGCTATTGAGTTACCTGCACCAAAACCGAACTCTGGGTACACAGAGGGGCTCGAGCATATAGAATTTGTGTTGTATGACGATTTTGAAACATTCTTGAATAAGTACCCGAATCGGCCGTACGACAAAAAGTCTATGGAGCGGGGAATTAATCCCGAACTGGGACTTAAACTGGGAGAATACGCAGTGAAATTTCACCTGCTCAGCTTAACCACAGTAGTGTATTTAGAAAAGGTGCTCGGCATTGAGAAGGTATAAGATATACTAAAAGGTAATGTATTCAGGAACGACACTTCATAGCCGGTCGGGCAATCTGGTGGGTGCTCATCAGAAGTTTGATCGCGTCGCGCGCAGGTTTATAAAAACACTGCGTAACGATGCTTTTTTTCCGACCATTACGCACATCCTACACTTCGAAGGTAATAATGGGCCAGACGCCATTAAGCGCAAGAGCCCAGGCACAGATGAACCGTGGCATTTCTGGAATCCAACTAATAAAGATGACACGCGGCTACTTAAAACTATTGACGAACATTACGCAGCGCTAGTAAGTTCACTAAAAGCAAAAGAGGAAGAGCGTGCTGCGTTTGAGGCTGCGTGGTTGGCTCATGCAATTGTTGATGGCTTAACGCCTGCCCACCACTATGAATATGAAGAAAAACTCACCGAACTGAGAGGCGAAGGTATTGAAACTAGAACAAGCCTACGGCATAAAGTAGTCATTCCGGCTGATACACGCCGCGAAGCGATGAGTAAGAACTGGCAAATGTGGGGCGCTAAAGGCCTTATTATTAGCCATGTAACGTTTGAATTTGGTGTTGCAAGTGTTGCTAAGCCTCATATGTTTAAGAATGCAATTCCACGTGAGGGCGACATCAAGCATGCTAAAAATGTTGGGCTTGACGAGTATTTAAGAGAGAATGCGCTGATAATACATAACCTTAATATGTATGAACGCTTTTTGGCTCGTGGCTGGAACGCAACACTTGCGCATGATATTCGGCGTGTATTATGCCCTAAAACCATCGAATCAGTTGCGGTGGCCTGGGCGCTTGCTATAGACGAGGCGCAGGACGTATGAGAATAATTGCCGGCAGATATGGCAGTAGAATAATCCGGGCCCCTCGTGGGCATAAAACGCACCCAATGGGCGAACGAATCAGAAGTTCACTATTTAACTCTCTCGGCGACTTGTCTGGTAAAACAGTACTAGATGCGTTTGCAGGCAGTGGATCACTTGCTATAGAGGCGGTCAGCAGAGGAGCGGAATCTGCAGTTGCAACAGAAAGTGATAGGGCTGCATATTTAGTCGTGAAGGCGAATGTTGAAAAGTTGGGTGCTCATAATGTGCAGGTTGTGAAGGCTAGTTGTCACGCATGGAGTTCAACAAATGTGGATAAAAAATTTGATATTATTTTCTGCGATCCCCCCTATAACCACCTCCAGTTATCCACAGTTTTTGCACTGCGGAAGCATTTAAAGCCGAACGGGCTTATGGTATTATCATACCCAGGTAGAGAGCTAACTCCGAACGCCAGTGGAGTTGTTGTGGTGTACAATCGAAATTATGGCGATGCGGCTCTAGCATACTACCGATTACGGTAGCTGTCGCTTGGCAGCTACCTTCTTGTTTTTCTTGCTAGCTTTGCTATACTAGCTACTACTGTCACGCAAGTAATAGTAAACCGTCAGCAATGACATAAAATTTCTCTTAAAATTACAAATGCCCGTTGGTGGCTGCGTGAAACGTAAATATGCGTAGACACGAAGCGTGTGGTACAGCTTGTCCGTAACGACACTAAACTTCATTCACAATTTGGATGTGCCGCGGTGGTGGAATTGGTAGACACGCTAGCCTTAGGAGCTAGTGCCGCAAGGCGTGGAGGTTCAAGTCCTCTCCGCGGCACCATTTTGGGAAAAGAACGGAAATTGCCGCCCTCTGGGGCGGTTTTTTCTCTGGCGGCGCGCAGCGCCAGCCAGCTGTTTTTCTGGGGGGAATGAGATTTGGCATCGCGGGACGCGATGACTTT
>JAGOUG010000019.1 GCA_018061375.1 Candidatus Saccharimonadota bacterium | reverse complement strand
GAGCATAGTAACGCCACTGTATGGCAGCGATGCCCATATTACACAGCCGAGAAAGTAGTTTAAAGTAAATACTTGCAATCGGGATCTATACACGCTAAAATCATAAGCATAAACGGAAAAAATACACCATGAAAAAAATTAGCAACTTACTCGCGTCAGTCATCATCACCGCATCACTAGTATTTACACCGGTAGTTGCATTTGCACAGGAACTACCACCTGAAGAAGTCACCGTGGCAGAAACTACCACCCCAACTACAACGCCAACAACTACAGCTGGTGTTCCAGAAACAGGCATTGCACCTGAACCAAGTAAGCTCGCACAAAATACACTCGTATTTGCAGTAGGTGGCACCGTTGGCGCTGCTATAGGCCTCGGTATTATTACTCTGCGCAAAAAAAATACTCGTTCTTAATTTTTGTAATTCCAAAACCCTACGTATTACTGTAAACTAAATGTAGTGTCGGCACTTTTACTGAAAAAGCGCCCGTAACTGCTAATTTTACTGAATAATACATACGCCCGACACGCTCAACGATTTACCTAAATAAGTTCACTTAGATCTGTATTGGTCGTTGTCGTGCGTAGGAAGGAAACAACATGGAAGTATTTGTGATACTCGCTGCGATCGCAGGGTTAACTGTCGGTTTTGGTGGAGCAACAGTAAGCACAAAAAAGAAGATCGGTTCTGCTGCTGAAAAAGCTTCAAAAGAGCTAGAAAAAGCAAAAAAGACATCAGAACAAATGGTTCTTGATGCCAAAAAAGATGCCGTTAAAGTAGCTGAAGATGCCAAGAAAGCTGATGATACTAGGCGTAAAGAACTTAAAGATATCGAAAACCGACTGCTTACCCGCGAAGAATCTCTCGATAAAAAGTTTGACGATATAGACAAGCGAACAGAAAAACTTCGTGCGAATGAATCTGAGCTTGAAGAGCTCAAAAATGAAGTACGCGCGATTCGTATCTCGGCTCAGGAAAAGTTAGAGAAGATTGCAAAGCTTTCTAAAGCTGATGCGGCAGACAAACTTATGCAAATGACCGAGCGGGACATTAAGCAAGATCTCGAAGGTCTAATCGCTAAACTCCAGAATGAGGCTGTAGAAACTGCAGAAGAAAACGCCCAGGTCATCCTTACTCAGGCGATGGAACGAATGGCTAGCGAAGTTACGGCAGAAAAAACCGTAACAGCCGTTCGACTAGAAGACGAAGAAATGAAGGGTCGGATTATTGGTAAAGAGGGTCGGAATATTCAAGCCCTACAGCGCGCAACCGGTGTAGATATTTTGGTAGATGATACTCCCGGCATGATCATTCTTTCTTGCTTTGATCCTATCCGTCGGCAAGTTGCCCGTGTTGCAATGGAGACACTTCTTAAAGACGGTCGTGTTCACCCAGGACGTATTGAAGAGGTTGTAGAAAAGGCACAGAAGCAGATAGATAAAGATATCGACCGTGCCGGTGAAGACGCAGTTAGAGAAATTGGTGTAGTCGGGCTTGTTCCAAAAGAAATGATGCGCCTGCTTGGTGAACTTAAATTCCGAACCAGTTACGGCCAGAACGTACTAAAGCATAGTACAGAAATGGCTCAGATCGGTGCACTTATTGCTGAAGAAATTGGTGCTGATGTTAAAACGGTTAAGGTTGCAGCGCTTCTTCACGATGTTGGTAAAGCACTGACTCATAAAATTGAAGGGAAACATCACCACATTAGTGCCGAGATGGCTCGTAAGTATGGCATGAGTGAGGCAATCTCTCACGCTATTGAGGCTCATCATGATGACGTAGAGGCAACTACGCCGGAAGCGCTCGTTGTGCGCGTCGTAGATGCCCTTTCCGCAGCTCGGCCAGGTGCACGCAACATCAGTGCAGAAAACTTTGCGGAACGTATGCGAGAGCTTGAGAACGTTGCAATGGGGTTCCCGGGTATAGACAAAGCCTACGCAATTTCTGCGGGGCGTGAAATTAGAATTATGGTTATGCCAGAAAAAATTGACGATTTAAGTGCAATTAAACTCGCTCGCGACATTGCAAACAAAATCGAAAGCACTATGCAGTACCCAGGCACAATCAAAGTGAATGTCATCCGAGAAACTCGCGCGACTGAATACGCAAAGTAGCATACGCCAATCGTAAATTTCAATCTTATAATCTTGTTTGGATAAGCATAACAATTTTGTTACAATATCTGTATAGATTAAATAAGGAATAATTTTTACATGGATAACTTTGGTGTAGCAACTCCACCCCAACCAGAAGGGCCCCGTCTTGATACAAATCCACAACAGCCAACATTTGTAGATCCAAATGTGGCTCAAGTGCAAGGCTTTGCCTCTGTTCCAATGACAGATCCAAATGCACCACAGCCGATGATGCAGCCTGCCCCAGCACCTATGATGCCCCAAATGAATCAGATCGATTCAATCCTAGATCCTCAGCCGATGCAAGCCGCTCCCGCTCAGGGTGGTGGAAAGGGTAAAAAGATACTACTAATTGTGGTTATGATATTCGTATTTGTTGGTGTCGGCGTAGGTGCATACTTTGTAGGTTTCACTGCAGGTAAAACTGCCGGAAGAACCGAAGCTGATGCTAAATACCAGGCAGAACAAGCCGCGCTTCAAGAAGAAGACAAGGATTCAGATACTTCCGAAAAACCCGAAGAGTTAGATCTGAGCGAACCTAAAGACCCAGACTATACTAAAGACGAGACACTTGAAGGCGCAATAGGTGAGGTCCTTACGGCGAGTGACGGTTTTGTGCTTCGAGTGAATAATATCGAGCGGAACTACAAAACAGATGACCCAGAATACAAGGCTGATGAAACTAAAGAACTTGTGAAAGTTAACTTCCAGATTGGTAACGGAACAAAATCCAAAACTATGGATGTGAACAACACACCATTCCGTCTGACCGACTCCACTGATGCTGAGGTGGTTCCCGTCACCCTCGCTGACTATGAAGGAAAATTTGATGTAACTAAATTAGATCCGGGTGCTCAGTCAAACGCATCGCTTGTGTTTGCCGTAACAAAAGACGATAAGCCGCTTAAGTTTTCTCGAACACAGCCATATAGAATCAGTAATCAAAATAGAGAAGTCACCTTCAAATCTATCGTTACAATAGCAGAATAAGTATCCTGTCATTCCTGTGACCTGTGCCCCGAAGCCTAGGCGAAGGAGTAAGACAGGAGCCTCTAATCGATACTATAAAGATTTCTGCCTCAGCAGGAATGACAGCTACTAGTGATTTGCGACTGAGCCTCAACTAGTGCTTTTAGACGTCTTGACCACCGCGGAAACCGAGGATGGCGATAATACAGCTTGCAAACAGGTTGATGATCATAACGTTAATGACATCAAGCTCTGAGCTGATTCCGAGTAGAATCGCTGTACCAATCCACATAGTGGCAATAATGCCTGCTGTGTAGGGGTATTTTACAAATAAGATTACGTCTTTAAACATGTTATTATTATATCACAATCATCAAATATTCGCTAGTCTTTTGATTATTTGTCAGAATCAGAGGCCGGTGGTTCTTTTACAAGATTCCTAGTTGCCGCCTTGGCAGCTTGTGGCTGCGCAGCATTCATTTTATTAATAAATGTCTGAAACAGGGCAGGGTCTTTATCTGCAACGCGTTCGAGCCATTTACTTATAGTCTCCATAGCACGGTTTACTGTCGGGAGTTGGGTGGTGTCTTGTGTGTATTCAGGGAAGTCGTTAGCGACCCGGGCGAGTGCAATATCTAACATCTTTGGTATTACCGTAGTTTTGCCTCCAACGCTATCAACAAGTGTTATGTAGCTTTGGGCTGCGCGTAGCATCTCGCTATCAGTAATCTTCATAACAAGCCCAAATCGGTTTCCTTTGTTCACAACTTGATTCATCATGGTCAAGATATTGCCATTTTCTATAATATTCTCAAGCTCATCTTGGTTCATACCGCTTTTAAAGTTCTTCTCTGCGACTCTCCCCATTTGCCGGGTTAAATCATTAGACGCATCGTCACCAGGTAGCATTGAGGTAATTTTTTTAAGCGCCCGGTATAAATCACTCACAAAAAAGCGTAGGAACTGACCAAACAAAGCAGGAATATCCATTTCTCCGCGCATAACCTTTGCATATTCAACGAGCACTGCATAAAATGCAGCTTTCTCTTTAGGACTCTGAGCAGAGATACCAAAATCTATCATTCCAATCTTGTTATCTGGCAGTAACTTAACATTTCCTGGGTGTGGATCACCTTGTATCCGAGGCAGTGCAAATATACCGTAAATAAGTTCTACCCCAGCAATGGTGAGCTGCTCTTCCATATCAGAGTTCAGTTGCTCCTGCACATACTGCTTAATATCTATACCTTGTTCACGTAGTTTAATTAGGTGTGCAACAGATATGCCCGGTAGGTATTCTTGCACAATGATGTCGTCCGTACATAAATCTATATAAGTTTTAGGAATAATAAATTCAGTATTATCTTTGTATGCCTCGTATAATTCATTCGCAAATCGAGCTTCTTCAATGTAATCAGTCTCTCGGAGTGTTGCACGCTTAAAGTCTTCTACTGCCTGCTTTATATCAAGCTGCATGTTACGGACTTTTCCGAGAGATGTCTTCATGAAAATACCAAGAAGTTTAAGGTCAAACACTAAAGTTTCTCTAATCATTGGTCGGAGCACTTTAATAATTATCTGCGTTCCATCAACGTGCTGACCGTAGTAAACTTGCCCAAAACTTCCTGCTGCAAACGGTTCTGGGCTAATAGCCGATATCTGTTTAATTTTATCTGGACCAAGCTCAGTCTTTAGAATCTCTTGGATGTTAAGCGGCTCAGATTCAAGATTTTCAAATATATTAAGTCTATTAGGGCTGCGCCAGTTCTTCATCATAGTGCTTTTAAGTAGTACACCTTGTAAAAACTTAATGTAGACGCCGCCAAGTGCAGTAAACTCATCACATATAAGGTTGTGCATTTCTGCATCCATGTTTTTGCGGTGCAGTGCGTATGCTTTTGCACCAACAGCGAGCACGGTTTTGGTTCGGTACCGCTTAATTAGTTTTATTTGTTTTGCGTGAGCGCTAGCAGCCACAGTAGAACCTATTTTCCTGATCCAAAGCCGATAACAAATAGGGTTAGGGTGAATGCAGTCAGTGCGACATAGAGTTTGAACATATCACCAGGGTCTTGCACAAAAAATGCCATCAGGATTACGGCTATCCAGACAAACAGTATTGTGACAAAAATTGATGCATACTTCATGATAATTTACTTTCTTACAAACTCATTTTACTATATTATATCAAAAAAGTCTAGTTTTGTCTATACTGCACTGGATTTTTCGCAACAGATGTACTAGAATAGCTTAGTTATCACATCTATCGGGGTGTGGCGCAGTTGGCTAGCGCGCGCGGTTTGGGACCGTGAGGTCGGAGGTTCGAGTCCTCTCACCCCGACCATGAAAAGTGTCGTCCACCTGGGCGACTTTTTTCATGTCTGAGCTGAAGAGTTTTATCACATAGGTATACAGCCTCAGTGGTGCAAGATCTAATGAGATCTGTTACAATACGCTTATGTTGTTATTTAGTATGTTGGGGTGGTGGTATACACGCGGCTGGGTTTGGGTAGCAAAACACCTGCTTCAAACTCGCAATACTCGTATTGCCGAGTTCTTTTCGATTACCGCACTACTGAAGACCTTATTTGCACCATTCAGGCAAGATTCTGTAGATTCTAAAGGTGCGCCGATTGGATATAAGTTGCAGGTACTAGGGGGTAATATAATCTCACGATTCCTCGGTTTAATGATCCGCCTTATTTTGATCCTGTGTGGGGTAATTTTGATTGTGCTAAATACCTTACTAGGTATTATTGTCGTATGTATCTGGCCACTTATCCCATTTGCACCGCTTGTTGTTATGCTACTGATACTATTAAATGTTGGTCTCGTAAATGTTTAATTATGGTAGCGAACGCGCAAAATTAGCGCGAGTTGCACTGCACCTAGAACGTAAATGGCTCCGTGGCGGTTTTTTTGCAGTAATTATAGCCTCACTGGTGGGCTGGATATATGTAGTATGGGGAACCGGTTCATCAATTGGGCACCTGCTACTAATAATTACGGCATGGTTTAGCATCCCGCTCGCCTGGTTTAAGGGACAACTTTCAAAATTACCAGCACGCTCCGCTAGCGGTGGGCAAGTTACAGTCGATGATATACTTGAACGTTCGGTACTGGGTCGATTGCCTAAAAACCCGAGTCCACAGCAGGTAGCCGAGATTGTTGGTAAAGACACCGGTGGTCGTTTTTATGGCGCTCGGTTTGGTATCTCGAGAGATTTTATTATGAAGCTTTCAAGTGGTGACCCTGCGGACATGGAACGTGTTTGGAAGTATGCAATCGAGCTTCAAGGCAGAAGTGGTGAATCTATGCTCCGGAGCGCGCATGTTTTTGTCGCACTATTATACAGCTTAGAAAACTACAATTTCTATCTTTCTCAGTTGCATCTCGGTAGCGAAGATATAGAAGCAGGTTTGCAGTGGCAGGCCCATATTAGAATGGTTATAGAGCGCTATCAAGAAAAAAAGTATCATGGTGGGATTGGGCGTGATCTTAGTTTTGGCTGGGCACCACTCTTAAATAGGTTCGGAAGGAATCTAACTGAGCAGATTGAATCTGGTGGGTTACTACACAGAGAGATCGAGGGTCATGAAGACATTATTGCGCAGATGATGCACCTGCTTGCTCAGCGTGGACGCCGTAACGTAACGCTAGTTGGTGATGTTGGTGTTGGTAAAACTACCCTGGTTGATGCTCTCGCCCAGCGATTGATTGAAAATAAAACATCATCTGGTGAACTCGCCTATAGACAGGTGATTGCACTCGATAGCGCATCTTTAATTGCACAATCTAAAGGGAGTGGTGATTTAGAGAATCTATTAATTCGTTTATTTAATGAAGCCGCCAAGGCTAAAAATGTCATCATTTTTTTAGACGACGCCCAGTTATTTTTAAAGCAGGGGACTGGCTCTGTAGACCTCAGTAGCATTTTATTACCAGTTCTAGAGGGTGGCGGTATTCGTTTAATTCTTGCGCTAGATGAGCAAGAATGGCTCAAGCTTTCTCAGGTGAATCCAGGTTTAACTCAGCTTATGAACCGTGTTGTAGTAAGCCCACTTGGAAAAGAAGAAACTATGCGAGTAATTGAAGATCAGATTCTACTTTTAGAATCTCAGCATGACGTGACTTACATGTACCAAAGTTTAAGTCAGGCCTACGACTTGGGCGAGCGATTTGTGAGGGATCAAGCATTTCCCGGCAAAGCGATCCGCTTGTTAGAAGCAGCATCAGGCTTTGCTGAAGATAAGTACTTTATAACAGAAAACTCGGTTCAGCAGGCAGTAGAAAAGAATTTTGATGTAAAGGTCCAGACGGCGTCTACGGATGAAGATAGAGACACGCTACTTAACCTTGAAGGTAAAATACACGAGCGGATGATTAATCAGACTCGAGCTGTTCAAGTAGTCAGCGATGCACTAAGGCGAGCGCGTGCCGGTGTTCGTAACCCGAAGAAGCCAATTGGTACATTCCTGTTTCTTGGTCCTACAGGAGTTGGAAAAACAGAACTTTCTAAAGCACTTGCCGCGGTCTATTTTGGTGGTGAAGACAGAATTGTTCGGGTAGACCTTAATGAATTCTCCCAGGAATCAGATGTAACACGCTTGCTTGCCTCACCCGCACAGCAGGCACAGAGCTTGTGTGCTCAAATATCAAAGCAACCATTTTCTGTCGTGCTCCTTGATGAAATAGAAAAGGCTCACCCGAACGTCTTAAATGTATTACTACAGATGCTTGATGAAGGTATGCTCAGAGATACCGACAATAAAGAGGTAAGTTTCAGGGATGCAATCATAATCGCCACCAGTAATGCAGGTGCAGAAAAAATTAGGCAGCACATAGATAACGGTGAGCAGTTAGACCAGTTTGAAGATGCATTCGTTGATGAACTTATAAACACCAATATATTCAGACCAGAATTTTTAAACCGTTTTGACGAGATTGTACTGTTCAGACCGCTTACTGTTGAAGAATTAGTCCAGGTTGTTGATTTGATAGTGAAGGGTATTAATCTTACGCTCGGTGGGCAGAAAGTCTCCGTTAAGCTCACGCAAGCAGCCAAGGAATATCTTGCTCAGAAGGGCTACGATCCACGTCTCGGTGCTCGCCCTCTCCGCAGAATGACACAGCGTTCTATAGAGAATATAGTTGCCCAAAAGCTACTTTCTAAATCAGCAAACCCAGGTACGGTAATAGACCTCGATGTTCCAGAACTACAGTCCGCGCTCGAATCACGGCAGTAACATTTACTCAGTTTGCTTTAGTTTATACCAAAAATAGAGCGTAGCGATGCCGAAACAAAAAGAAAGCACCATCATTGTTTTACCAAACGTGTTAATTGCAAGAAGAGTGTTGTAGTTTACTGAAACTGACTTTCCGCTTCCGTACATAATGACCCCAATTACTATGAGTATATTCATGATGGTCCACAGAGTCTGGCTGATAATTATTGGACGGAGTTTATGGAAGAAGCCATAGGCAAGTGTGATGAGCCCAATAACAAGATACATACTCCATGATATTAGAGAAACACCGGCGGCTTCTTGCTTGCCAAATATAGTAATTATTTGAGGTGTCGCACTGAGCGGAGATATAAATGCAACAGAGCCCATCATTTTATCTACCGTTTGCTTCTCTAAACTTCTGAGTGACTGTTTCTTTTTTCGAACCATAACCAGTATTATAGTTTATATGAAGCGTCACTCCAAAAAGTATGCCCACAATCTGAAGTTACTCAAGTTCTTTCTGTTTGCGCAGATAAGCACTCTGATTGTTGCTACCGCTATTGTTGCAATTGTTTTAATCCCGAATGATTTTAAGCAGACTCATGTGGCATATCAGGAGTGTCTTGATTCAAATAAGACCCTTTCTGTACAGGATTTGAATGATAAATGCCCGGAGCCGTACACGAGTGAGTAGAAGTGATGGCAGAAAACAGAGAAGAAACGTTCTGTAAAATTACATAAATAGGGTATACTATTTTTCAGATGCGGGTGTCGTACAACGGCTAGTATATAAGTTTTCCAAACTTAGGACCAGGGTTCGATTCCCTGCACCCGCACCATTCACGTGCCCCGGTAGCTCAGCGGATTAGAGCAATGGGCTTCTATCCCACAGGCCGTAGGTTCGATTCCTACCCGGGGTACCACGATTTTTGCATTCGTTAATCTACGAGTTTTTATTATTTCAAAGCATACCTAGAAATCTAGGTACTCATCGTGGGGGCTAGGGATGTATATATGAGTGAGATCCATCTCGTGTAAATTCGGAATCTGACCAGAGGTCTTTGCGAGCATCAGATCGTCAACCATATCTGCTACCATTTCGGCATCCTCTTGCGTAAAGCCAGGTTCAACACGTATTTCTGTGCCAGATTCGGTATCTATTCTTTTAAGAACATGGACATAGCTAGTAGTGGCAGTGCCGTCACCCCAAGCAGTTTTGAAGCCTACCATCATAGCTTCTCCGTTTTCCTGAGATCCATCCGCCAGTCGTCTTTCATACCTATTATGAGCAACTCCTACGGTTCTATCCCCTGAATCTTTAGCTTTGGGGTGAGTTTCGGAGTGCCGTTCTTTGAGTCTAGCGAAAAATTCCCTATCCATAAGTATGCGTTGCATATTTGCTGCAAGCAAAGGCATCAGAAGGGCCTCTTGTTCTGATTTGCTCGGTCCTTCAGGATTTTGTGGCGAATGTTCAAATGTCATGTCTTTATATTAGCACTTTATTAGAAATTTGTCAATAACTAATAGCGGCTAGTAGTTGCGAAGTGCGTCAACTACGGGGTACCATAAGCAATTATTCTAGAAACGTTACGTCATTCCTGCGCAGGCAGGAATCTTTATTTATAAAATGAAGTTAGCAGATTTAACAACGTACTTAAGCTGCAAGGCCCAGTTCTTCAAGTACATCTGCATTATTTTTGTAGTTATCTTGAATCCACTGCTTTGGATCATTACTCTCCCAGTGCTCTTCGCCTTCATCTTCAAGCTTTTCGAGCCTAGTGTAGTAATCAGTTACTTCATAAAGGTGGGCGAGTGCAATCTTTGCCGTAGCTATAAGGTCATCACCCGTAACATTAGTTTGGTTTGGATCCGGTGCAACTGCAAAAGTACAGCCATGCTCTAGCTCTTCTTTTACGCCCTGCATAAACTCGCCAAAATCAACAACTGTCCAATCAACGCCAATTCTATCGCCGAGTTCTTTAACTTGCGCTGCAGTTAGATTATATTTTGCGTATTTGCCGTCTCTAATTTTCTGATAAAAATCTATAACTTTAGCCATGGTAACTCCTTTGAATCAATAGTATGTCGGTACACTTATTCTAGCATGATCTGGTATAGTTAAGTAATGCGTTTTATACATAAAAAGAATGTAAAATCGACTAAATCGAAGAAGTGGTTTAGTCGGCTACTCACACTTGTTGCTCTCGTATGTTTTGGGGCAGGTATATATCTGCTCGTACTCGTTATGACACCAAATGTACCTATTTTGTACCCGATAGAGAAAATCGATGTTGCCGAACTTGCTAAGCCGGCTGAAGACAGAATATATATACCTAAAATTGGCGTGAACGTAGCACTCGTAACAGGTGGCGCGGAATCCTTAGATAAGGGTGCCTGGCACCGTTTTCCAGAGCGTGGTGACCCAATTGCAGGCGGTAATTTTATTATTAGCGCACACCGTTTTAGTATTGGGGCAACCCCTGGTAAAACTCGTGAAAAATCTCCGTTTTATCATATCAATAAGCTATCTGATGGTGATCAGATAATAGTAGACTTTCAGGGTAAACGATACGGCTATGAAATAACAAGCCATAAAGAGGTTAAGCCGAATCAGGTTGAAATCGAGGCACCGCTTGCTGAAGGCGAAGACCCCCGAATGACTCTGTACACCTGCACGTTCAAGGGTGAATCTGACGGTCGCGAGGTATATTTCGCAAAGCCACTGGGTGAGGTTGAAGACGGTAAGGTACTTGTTAATTAATGTAACGAGTAGCGCCAGGTAATACGCTTGTGGTATCTTTTATATAACAGTTATGAAGAAATATATTCAACTATTCATCCCAAAGGCATCTACAGCACTTTTGCTTTTGATTCTTCCCGTATCTCTAACAGTATATTTTGTGGTAAGCCAGTATTCTAACAAGTTTATTGTTGAACAAAACGTAAATTATTTAGACGTTCAGAGTGATTTTGTACGAACAATTTTGTTCGAAAATAGAATTTCAGAATTATTTGTTCGTTTTTCAGATTTTGCGCTATGGGGTATGTTGGCCGCGGTAATATTAGTTTCAGCATGGTTTATCGGTGCAAGCAGGACTGCGGCACATAATCATATGGCGGTCGAAGACTTTCGTAACTTCAAAGTGAATCGCACAAGTTGGCACGGTCACTTTGCTATAGAGGTTGGTCTTAAGACGCTACTAGTAATTATTGTTACATATCTGTTTATGATGATTCTTGCAAAACTGGTTCCTCAGTTAATTCAGAACGTAGGTGTAGCACTCAGTGAGTACTCACTACAAAATGTACTCGATGTAGTAATTGCCAACGCGTATATTTACTGCGCACAACTCGGTATTGTAATTGCAATAAAAGCGTTTAAGCATATACAGATAGATTAGTCTTGACATCATTTACATAAGTGCTATAGTAAAGTCATCTATATAAAATAAACAAAAAAGAGTAAAAATGAACATAGATCTTAAAAAGATTAATCCATTTAACAAAAATAAAGACCAAAAGCGTGCTTCAGATGGTAAGTTCACCGCAGGTTCGGGCGGCTTGTCTGCAGTCAAGAAGTTTAATTGGAAGCGATCTACACCTGTAATTGTAATCACTGCGTTAGTCGGTGGTTTTTTTGTCTTTCAAAGTTTTGCTGGTCAAACTTTATATAGTTATCAGTACAGCGCTTACCAGTGTCCATCTTTTAACAAGGAAAGTACTGAAAATAATTCCACTGATTTATGCGTAGGTAAAAGCGCAGAAGCACTAACATATAGATATTACGAGGCAACGTTTGCTCGTAAACCAGATAATAACGGTTTGAAGTATTGGACACAAAAGTTAGCAGGAGACCGCACTAAGCCTTCCAGAGTGGCTGCGATAATGATTGAATCTAATGAGGCAAACTATGGCCAAATGTCTGATGAAGATTTTGTTGCAAAACTGTATCAGTCTGTCCTTGGTAGGAACGGAGATACTGGCGGTATTGCGTATTGGAAGGGACAATTAACTTCTAAAAAGAAGACACGTGATGAAGCGGTCGCATATTTTGCAAAAGTAAAAGGTATTACCACTGCACAGGCACAAGCAAAGATGGGTCGTCCGGATAATAAGCAGTTTGTAGAAGAAATGTATATTGGTTTGTTCGGGCGCGATGTTGATTCTAAGGGGCTTGTATATTGGAAGGGTCAATTAGATACTAAAAAACGCTCTAGGGGTGATGTAATGGCGTATCTTGCGACAGAAAAGACCAACATTGCGATTGAAAAGCATGGGCAGGCATTTGCAACATTCCTAAAAGATGATGCACCAAAAGTTTCAGTTGTGCAAACTGCACGAATCAAGCAGGAGGCTGATACGAAGTATGCAAAAGAACAGATCAACGGTAAGACTGCATATGTCGTAAGTGGCATGAAGTCCCGCTCTGCGCTCAATAACGATTTAAAGGTTGCTGCTGGCAAAATTTCTGACAAACCACAGAGCCAGATTACACAGAGTAGCCTTGATACTATACGTAATGACTACAGCGCAGTAATTGCAACTAGGCTTACAAACTTTAAGGGTAAAGACTGGCAAGGCAAAGTTAACGGTAATTACAATAGAGCTAAAGCACTGTATGATCATGCGGTTGAGGTTAATAAATATTCCCCGGATATTACATATATAGGGCTTACAAATGAGCTGAGAGTTGCCAAGTCGTATAAAGATGACGCACAAAAACAAGTAGATAACGCACAGTGGCTTTTAAATGAAACCAACCGCGCATTAACAATAGCAACTAATAAATATAATGCTGAGCGTGCTCGACTTGCTGAGTTAGCTCGTCAGCAAGCGGCGGCAGCGGCACGTGCAGAAGAAAAGCGACAGTGCATAGCCGCAGGTAAATCATGGAGTGAAAGCAGCGGCTGCAGTGATTCTACTGATACCGACGATACTGTCGATACTACAGATGGTGAATTAACATGTCCTGGCGGTACTTCATTTAAAGACGCCGCTGCTGGCAAGTGTTACACTACTCACTCGAAAGATCCAACCTGTAAAGGTGTTGCAATGCCTAATGCAGTTGCTAATTTATGCATAGTGAGTAATGGCCCTCCAGTACAAACCAGTTCCCTGAAATGCGATAATGGTGCCTATACGGTACTTAGAAGAAATGACAGTGACGGTAAGTATAGGTGCCGTGCAACTGTAAATCCGGCGTAAACCATAGAGACCAGACTCGAGTAATTCTCATTTACTCGGTAGGCCAAAATACAGTTAAAAGAAGACAGTGTATTAACTGGTCTGATGTTCTTAGGTTGCCGCACTAGATATCTTTGAGGATAGTAATTTGGGCACCAAGGGAGTTGAGGCGCTCGGCAAAAT
>JAGOUG010000078.1 GCA_018061375.1 Candidatus Saccharimonadota bacterium | reverse complement strand
GTGGTGAGATATATGGTGTGCAACTTGAAGGTGCAGACGCCTTTGCGCGCAGTATGTGTGCGGGAGATACAACCGAGCTAGATTACGCAAACCCACTTTCAGACGGAACCGCAGTGCGAAGAGCAGGCGAAATAGCACTTAGGCACGTGCGTGCAAGTAGTCAGTATGTAGACACACTGATAGTTTCAGAAGCCGAACTTGGCGAGGCAATGATGCTCCAAGACCAAATAACGGGGGTATACGGAGAGCCGGCGGGTTGTTTGGCACTCGCGGGCATTCAGAAACTTGCACACAGTAATGGCCTAGTTCATGAGCAGAATTGGCTTGCTATAATTAGCGGCAAACATCGTGATCCGCTCAGATACAAAGCGCTTATTTCAGCCACTCAAAATGCCTGTGGATAACTTGTTTGACACGTTTTTTACATCATGATACTGTAACAGAGATAGAATGCGAGTAAATAAAAAGGGTTTATCAAATGTCAGAACTACCAGAAAAACAAGTAAAGCGCCTGAAGGCGCTATTGAATGAAGCCGAAACAAATTTGGCCGCAGCCAGGGAACTACTTACAAGTTTGGTCGGTGATGACCACGTTGTTTCACAAAGTCAAAGAGAAGAAGCAGTCGGTAAAGTTATAGAAGGTGTCTTCGACGGCCAAACTATGCTTGGCCCAGATGGTAAAAGCTACCCAGTACCTGCAAATTACGCAAGCAAATCTAAGCTTGTTCAGGGTGATATTCTAAAACTCACCATTGCAGATGATGGCTCATTCATCTATAAACAAATCGGCCCTGTCCCACGGAAGCAAGTCATCGGTACACTACTCCAGCACGATGGTGGCTATTTTGTAGATGTTGCAGGTAAAGAATATCGAATTCTCCTCGCTAGCGTGACATACTTTAAAGGCCAAATAGGTGATCAGGTAAGCGTGGTTCTTCCCGAAGATGAAACAGATGTCGAATGGGCTGCCCTCGAAGCCGCTCTATAGCAAATATATAGTACTGTTTGTGTTTAAAGGTTCTAAGCATGCTATAACTGTTGCATGAAGTTACGAAATAGGCATGAGATTTCTCAGGAATCTATCGATACGGTGTTTTTTGGAATAGTTGGTAATCTTGGATTTAGTGAGGACGGTACATTCTCGCCACCCAAAGAGATAGAACTAAATAATTGGCAGAAAATATCAGAGGCTACAGGAACAATCGTCACGCCTGCCAATGCAATAGATTTACTAGGTTTTGCAGGTGCGAAGTATGGAATAGATAGGCTCGACAGCTGGAAGGGTATAGGCATTGCATGCGCTTCGTTTATGGCTGACTTTGCAGACGGCAAAGTTGCTAGAGCAACTGGTACACAAAGTGAACTTGGCGAGGCGTTAGATGCCGCCGGTGACAAAATAAAACTAGCCTACGCACTTGTGAAGATCTGGCAGCTAGAGCTTGCCCCCAAAGAGCTTCTATGCGCAGTCGCAGTTCAGAATGGACTTAATACCGGAATAACACTTGCTGATAAAGCAATAAACAAAAATGAGTCAGTTATCCATGCATCATGGGCTGGTAAACGCGCAATATTTCTTCAGCAATGGGGAATCGGCCTAAATGTTGTTGGTTCACAAATGGAAAAAGATGAAATGAGAAATGCACGATCTGTAAGATTAGCCGGTAACATTATCGGTGCTTGTGGCGTTGTAATGGGTGGGATAGCAACCGCAGGATATACCCGTACACTTTGGCGCTCACTCAAAAACTAATCTACCGATGAAAATGCTTAACGTTGCCTAAGCACTGTGTATCAGTGATAATACATCATATTATTTAATACAAGATTGGTAACTATGGCAGAATTTCAATTCACAAGACAAGAAACTGACACGACTGATCCCGTGACAGTCTCATATCACAAGAAAGAGGTTTATGAGCGTTTTTACGAGAGAAATAACCCCTACTTCTTATTCAGTGAAACGATCAATGGTCTTGTAACCGTTTCAGACCTTAGTCCAGCTGAGCGATTAGTAATGACTGAAGCTCTTGCATCAGGCGCTGACGCAGGCGGGTATACAGAGAGGAACTGTGTTAACTTACCAGGAATGGAGCTGCTTGAAGCGCTGAGGGCAATCGAAGAAGGCGAGTCCTTCACCACTCCCGTAAGAATGAGCCGAGCGCAAAAATATCCCGCACCGTCACGAAGACGTATTCCACGTAATATCAAATTGCCGAGTCTAGATAACAACTCACTAGAGGGTAACCTAAAGTTAGTCCAGTTGAAGAAAACTGATCAACTAAAAGAAATAATCGCGAATCCAGACGTGCAGTTTAGTGGATTAACTACAAATGAAAGAAGTAACCTGCTTCTAGCGCATGGTTTAATTGCTGGGGCCCTTGCTATGCAACTGAGCGCCGAACTTGATGCGGCAGTAGCTAGTATTAGCGATCTTACACCTACTAGTGTTGCTGAGCGTTTCTGTGAATTACCAGGTATTGTTGAATCATATTAGCGCTGAACCTACATACTGCATATTAAATGCGATATACTGATAGTACTATGGGAGAAACAAAGAAGCCGACGCGCCAAGCGTTGTATCGAAAGTACCGTTCAAAGTCTCTGAATGAGATTATCGGGCAGACGCATATTACAAAAACGCTTGCGAACGCAATTAAGCAGGGTAAAATTAGCCACGCGTACTTATTTACCGGGCCCCGTGGTACCGGTAAAACATCTATTGCACGAATTTTGGCGCATGAAATTAATGGAATTCCCTACACTGACGATTCAACACACCTAGACATTATTGAAATTGATGCCGCGAGCAATCGCCGTATTGATGACATTAGAGATTTACGCGAGAAAGTGCACATAGCACCTCTTTCAGCCAAATATAAAGTGTACATTATTGATGAAGTCCACATGCTCACAACTGAAAGTTTCAATGCGCTTCTAAAAACGCTTGAGGAGCCACCAGAGCACGTTGTGTTTATACTTGCTACAACAGAAGTACACAAACTACCGGCGACAATTATTAGCCGCACACAGAGGCATAGTTTTAAAAGCATTCCAAGTGAGCAAGTTGCTGAACATTTAAGTGTTATTGCAAAGCAAGAAAAAATAGCCATTTCTGATGAGGCGCTAGAGCTACTGGCAAAACATGGCAATGGGAGCATCAGAGACAGCATTAGTTTACTCGACCAGCTCAGTACGCATGACGTAGAGGTTACCACAGAGTTTGTAGAGTCGCTACTTGGTATTGCGCCAACTACCCAGCTAATATCACTCCTAGAAGCTATTAATGGCGGTAACACTGCGTCTGTACTCGAACTTGTCGACAAGCTTATACAATCTGGATTAACACCGAGTGGAATAGCCAATCAGCTTGCCTATGTTGTACGCGATGAAATTACCCTAGGGAAAGTTAACCACGAGATGGTTGCACTACTTGGGAGACTCCTAGAAGTACATTCAGCTACCTATAAACAACTGAAGCTTGAATCCGTACTACTCAGCGCCACCATGGTTCACGTAACCGAGGCTCCAAAGTCTACACCACAACCAGTAAAAACCAGCGCACTCGTAGTCGAAACACCTAAAATAGTCGCAAATGCCCGAGTAGTTGAAGAAAAAAATACAAGTCCTGAAAAGA
>JAGOUG010000018.1 GCA_018061375.1 Candidatus Saccharimonadota bacterium | reverse complement strand
GATTCGGTTCTCAGGTTCGAAGATCAAGCATGCGCGCAGGAGCTTGCTCCGAGCACATGTGCAGAGCGCATCCATAGGATAATCCCGCTCTCTCCGCCACTTAGATCGTTAGTTGAAGGAGTATTTCATGTCGCAAACAGTTAAAATCGTCGTACATGTTCCAGTTGAGGCTACGGATTCTCTCGTACAAGCGATGGGCGATGCTGGTGCCGGAATAATTGGTAACTACTCACACTGTAGTTTTAGTTCTCGTGGTACCGGTAGATTTCTGCCACTGCAGGGAGCGCAGCCTGCTGTTGGAGAGGTGGGTACATTTGAGAAGGTTGAAGAAGACCGAATAGAAATGACATGTGAGTTACGGCTTGTTCCAGACGTGATTAGGGCAATTAAGTCAGTTCATCCGTACGAAGAGCCAACATATGACATATATGAGAGGTTAGAGTTTTGAAGAAGTATCAGATAGGGATAGCGGGGTATGGTGATTTCACTAAAGTAATGATTGAATATCTTTCGCCATACGCAGATATTGTTGTGAGTTCACGTTCAAAAACTGAGGGTGATGCAGGTTTTGGCGCAAAATTTGCACCTGTAAAAACGGTGCTTTCACAGCCGATACTGATTCCTTCAATTCCATCACAGTTTTTCGAAGATTTTTTTACAGATCATAAACGCCTCATTAACCCTGAGGCGTTAATTATTGATGTGTGTTCGGTTAAGGTTAAGCCGTTAGAGGTGCTTCAACGACTACTACCTAAAACGTGTAGTATTATCGGCACACATCCAATGTTTGGTCCGGCGAGTATTGCAAAAAATGAGGGAATTGAAGGGCTACGCTGTGTGGTTACGCCAGTGCGTGCTGATGATGAGTTGCTTAAGAAGCTCGAAGCATTTATCTCAAACACACTAGAACTCACAATTATCAAACGTACTCCCGAAGAACACGATAGAGAGATGGCCTACGTGCAGGGGCTCAGCCATTATATCGCCCGAGTTATGGATATTATGGACATACCCAAAAGCGAACTGAGTACGCTTGCCTACGATGATTTATATGACATGAAGAACATACAAGCAAAAGACAGCTGGGATCTCTTTGAATCAATTATGCATGACAATCCTTATGCAAAAGAAGTAAACAATGACTTCAAAAAAGCCTCAGAATCACTGGATAAGCAAATTGCCCAGTCCTCAACTGATCTGTTGGGATGATATACTTGTAGTATGAAGTTAACAAAGTACGAGCATTCGTGTGTAGTTTTAGAAAAAGAAGGAAAGACTTTAGTGATTGATCCGGGTGGTCTAAGCGGATCATTTGTTGTGCCGGACAACTGTGTGGGCGTTGTGATAACACATGAACATTTTGATCATCTAGACCAAGAGAAGTTGCAGACTATTCTTGCGGCAAAAGCTGATGTAAAAATATACACCAATAAGGCCGTGGTAGCGTTGCTCTCAGAAGAGCTGAAGAATGCCTCAGTTGTGGTCTCTGTAGGCGACACGTTACGGGCAGGGGATTTCACACTCGAATTTGTGGGCGGAGTTCATGAAGAGGTTCGACCAGAACTCACTCGGTGTGAAAATACCGGTGTTATTGTCGATGGTGAATTTTATCACCCCGGTGATGCTCACTTCGTGCCAGAAAAGCCTGTTAAGTGGATCGGTATTCCGTTAAATGCCCCGTGGTCTAAGGTCTCCGAAACTAATGAATTTGTGAAGGCGGTTAAAGCGCGGAACGCGGTTCCAATTCATGACGGTTTACTGAGCGAAGCGGGAGTCCCAACGTATGAGAATCACATCACGGCAGCATGCGAGATGGTAGATACCGTTTACCATCCAATTAAAGTTGGTGAAACGATTGAGCTCACCTAGTATTAAATTGCGCTACAAGTGTGGTGAACAAGTCTTTACCATCACCAGGCTCTGAGGCCTCGGGGTGAAACTGCACGCCAATTATTTGGCGTGATTCATGCTGGAATACCTCTATGCCAGCACCCGAGGTTGCGAGTACCTGGAGAGGTGAATCAACTTTCTGAACAGACCACGAATGACTTTCAAAAACTTGTGGATATTCGATTCCATCAAATAGCTCAGAATCACCTTCGAGTGTAATCGGTGCCAGCCCGTAACGTTTTTCTGGTAGCTTATGTAGGTGTGCACCGTGGGCATGGGCAATGAGTTGCATACCGAGGCAGATGCCTATGATTGGGCCCGGGTGAGAACGGATTAAGCTCAGTTCATCTGCGAATTCTTTGTCGTGCCATACGGCAGTTAGATCACTGCTTCCAGATAAAACAAGCACATCGGTGTCGTATACTTCTGATGTGCTGAGCGAGTCAAATGTCAGAACAATCGGATTAGTTAAAATATCGCTCACGAGCAAATTAAGGTGATCAATGCTCGACGAGCCATTGTTTATTATTACTACTCTCATCACACGACCATAAAGAGGAACACGATTACTGCCAGTACTAAGCGGTAGTAGCCGAAGACTGCGAGTGAGTGATTTTCAACTATTTTTAGGAGCCACTTAATTGCGACTATTGCTACGATATAAGAAGTTATCATACCTACTGCGAAGAGCGGTATGTCTGTAGTGCTGAGATTTCCAATATTTTTATACAGGTCCAGCGTAGTGGCACCCACCATAATGGGCACGGCTGCAAAAAATGAATATTCTACAGCGGTTTTACGATCAAGCCCAAGAAACGAGCCTCCGACTATTGTACTAGCGGCTCTTGATACTCCAGGCCAGATACTAACTATTTGTGCAAAGCCGATGCCGAGTGCCTGTTTTGTAGTAAGTTGATCGAGTGTTTTACTGGTTGATTTAGGTGTGTATTTTTCAAATACAATTAACACTACACCACCAACCGCAAGGCCTGCTGCTACGGTTAATGGGGTGAATAACCTGTCTTTAATGAAGTCGTGCAGAAGTAGCCCTACAACAAGGGCGGGGAGTGTGGTCAGTAGCAATAATTTTAGCCCGTTTAGACCGTTAAACTTCCCTAGCTTATTGTTTTTCTGAACCGGTACGAGTCGTAGGAATCTCTGAAAATATATAGTGACAACTGCCAGGATTGCTGCAAGCTGAATGACTACCTCAAATGTTTTTGCTCGCTCGTCGGTGAACCCAAGAAGGTACCCGGTTAGAATTAAGTGCCCTGTAGAGCTAATCGGTAAAAACTCCGTTACACCTTCAACAATTCCCTGTAGTAGTGCAATCAAATATAACATTACAACTATAATAACCTAGATATGGTGATATTTCTCGTTCGCAAGAATTGTATGGGCGCGGTAAAGTTGTTCGACCAATATTAACCTAACTAGTTGGTGCGGGAATACCAGTTTTGAAAGGCTCCATATGAAGTTTGCCCTATTTCTTAACTCTTCAGTTACACCAAACGCCCCACCAATTACTAGTAGTATGCGTTTTGTCCCCTGGTTCATATAGGTTTGTAGTTTACTGGCGAGCTCTGGTGACGAAAGTTGTGTACCAGTTTCATCAAGTAGAAATATCGTATCGCCAGTGGCAATATGCTTCATGAGCTCTCTGGATTCAGTGTCACGAATTTCATTGTTCGACTGTGACGGTGTAACCCTGGCTTCTATAAGCTTCCATTCAAGCGAGGTGTAGTGGGCGAGCCGAGCACAGTAGTCTTCAATTGAAGCTCTGAGTTTTGGGTCATGTTTTTTACTGATAGCTAAAATTGTTATCTTCACCCTATTACTATACGCCATCTTGACGTTGCTGTTTGTTGGCGGTAGTATTAGGGCAACAAACATAAGTAGGATATACATGAAAAAACAAAGATTAGTGTATGGCTTTATTGCAATCGCCTTAACGGTTCTTAGTTTAATGCCGGCCACTGCGTATGCGGCAACTCAAACAGTTGTCGTGCCAACGCAGGCCGTCTCTGATGACCCACATATAAATAGCGATGTTTTGTCCCCCATGGTGAGTGCAATGGGTGTTAATCTTCAAGCTCCACTTAACAATACGACTACACCTCTAGACGATGCCAGTTTGATGCCAGCTCCAAGTGGATACACTTGGCGACTTGTTGTGCCTGAAATGTGCGAAGGTGCACAGCTAGAAAGTCTACGAATAGTTACCAGTACGTTAGCGGTTGACGAAGAACCAACTACCGGCCTTTTCTTGGGATTGTACGGTTCAAATAATCTCACTATGCTTAGTTCGTACAGCGTTAATAGTGGTAATGGTGAGGACGGGAATAGCTGGGTACCATCACTTTTTAGCACCGATGCTCCAGTTATTGACCGTGGCACTACTGGATCATTTGGTCCGGCCACGACATTCCCTGCAAATCTCGGTATGGCAGGCACACTCGACGGCACGTGGGATATCTCGGGGTATACACCAGGTGAACCACTGGGTGTATATATACAACACTGGCTTTCGGGTGACTTAACCACTGCGCAGACAACAATTGAATCAGTGACTCTTACATATGATGACGCAGGCTGTGCTTCAAGTGTCTCTGGGGGTTCTGAATCTTCAGATGCCGCTCAAGCTGGGCTTGCTGCTACCGGTGATAATACGTCTACTTCTACAATTGTTGCAGTGGCGCTACTCATTTCAAGCTTCGTACTAATTCTAGGCAATCGTCGAAAACTATTCAGCTAACGAACTTCTCCGCCTTGATCTATAATTAAGCTATGATTACTGGTCTAAAAGCAGAACTGCGAGCCCATGCGAACCCGGAGAAGGTTGCCTTCTTCCCGCGATTTTTCAAGACTGGGCCAGGCGAGTATGGTGAAGGTGATAAGTTTTTAGGTATTACTGTGCCTAGCACTCGGTTGGTAGCTAAAAAGTATATAGATCTACCACTTAAAGAGCTTGAAGAACTGCTGTCGAGTCCTTGGCACGAAGACAGACTGACTGCGCTTCATATTATGGTTTACAGATTCAATAAATCTGATGATGCTACCCAAAAGGAGCTTTACGAATTTTATATAAAGCATACTGACAGAATAAATAACTGGGATCTGGTGGATACGAGTGCTAGGGATGTTGTCGGCGGGTATATATATCATCACCAGGAATTACTACCAAAACTCAATCAGCTATCACAGTCCAAGATATTGTGGGAACGGCGGATTGCAGTTATTGCATCCTCGTATTTTATTGGCAAGGGTGAGCCAGATATTACTATTAGGCTTTCAGAAGCGTTACTGCACGATACTGAAGACTTAATACATAAAGCAGTAGGTTGGATGCTAAGAGAAGTAGGTAAGCGATGCGGCCAGGATGTGTTACTGAAGTTTTTAGATCAACATGCGCATGAAATGCCGCGCACAATGCTAAGATATTCTATTGAACATCTTTCTGAACCTACTCGCCAGAAGTATCTACGGGCTGATTTACCGGTTCTTTGAGTGCCTCGTTCGCCTCTTTAATGGTTGTTCGCTCGGTCGCGATTGTCATACCACCAACTAAGACGGCACCAAGTGGGTTGAACGGTGCTGAAACGAGTGCTGCGGTATTACAAATACCTGCTACTACTGAGGTTCGAGCATCATTTTTTGCATGACGCAGGGCAGCACTATCTACAGTGGATGATCCAGGTTCTTTCCCAACATACATAGCAATCGCAAAATTGCCGAGAGCAAATACTACTTGCGCGGGAGCGGAGAATGCCTCGGGGTGCTGGGCACCATTCGCTACGGCATCGTATACGCTTACACTCATGCTAGTTGCTGCAAGTCCGGCTGCGGCGTATGCGGTTCTCCTCATCCAGGTTACGGCTTCAAGTGAATGCAGATGAGTTTTGATCGTGGTGATCCAGGGTATAAGGTAGTAGCCCATATCACCTAAGTCATGAATAGTCTCGATCGCAGTTGGGTTTGCACCACTTTTTAGTGTTGTGTAGCCGGCAGCTGACATAATTGCACCGTTCGCAAGCCCTGCCACGAGTAGTTTTTTGCGCCCACGGGCAGTTTCGGCCAGGCGAAGAGCTTCATCGATTTCGTTATGGTCATGATCGTGTGAGTGGTGGTGCTCATCATGATTCTTGCTATTTTTTCTAAACATTACTCTACTATTTCAACACAGATTGATCTGTTAAACAAAAGCGTTAACAGATGTGAGTTAGCGTTGCATAGCCACTGGGATAAATTCACGTACAAACGTTGGCATAAGTGGCGTTGAAAGTTCCTCTGAATATACATAGCGATCTTCAGCAAAACCATTAAGCTGGGTGGGGTCATTTATTTTGTTTTGGCAGATCCACCTGCCCATGGCGCCACGAGCAGTTTTGGCATGAATAGCCTGGAACTCCGGTTTGTTATTTTTTATCTGCATAAACCATGGAGTAATAATTCTGTCTTCCGCCACGTGCGGTCGAATAACTTTTATGTACTCCTCGGAAGCAAGGTTAATGATTGGTTCATTTGCTGGTAGGTACGAGGCGATACGATCACCCCAGAATTCGTACAAATTCTTAAAACCCTTACCTTTTACCTTATAGCCAAGTTCAAGACGGTAGGAGTGTATTTGGTCTAGCGGGCGCAAAAATCCATATAATCCCGAGAGCGTGCCCATGTGCTTCTGTGCAAACTTTAGGTCATCTTCCGTAAGTGTTTCAATTTGCAGGCCTTTATATACGTCGCCAATAAAGCTGTACCAGGCTGGATTCAGCCGTGCCGAGCCCCAAGATTGAATGCGCTCGTGGGTGGCTTCAGCTAGCTTTGGTGAAATATGCATTAGGCGCCTAAGCTGCAAACGAGAGCAGTTCTTAAGCGTTTCATCAAGCTGGGTAGCTTCATTTAAGAATACTGGCTTCGTTAGCTCAATATCAATAGGGCACTCACGCGGTTCCATAGTTTTAGAAGAGACAAGCAGTGAAATCATATTGCCAGTGTAGCAAATAAAAAATGACCAGTTATAATTTGGTCATTTTTTATGGCGGAGGAGGAGGGATTCGAACCCTCGCACCGGATTTCTCCAATCTAACGATTTAGCAAACCGTCCCCTTGAGCCACTTGGGTACCCCTCCGCATCATCACGTGATGCGACTGAGTCATTATACCTGATTAATAACAGATGTAAAAGTATGAAGTGTATATGAAAGCAAGGGACTATAATTGACAAATCCATAAAAATATGTATAATATGATTAGATAAGTTGGAAAAACAAAAATGGCAAATACTGAAGTACTAGATCACCAACCCACATTTGAAGCAGTAAAAGAGCGGACTGCTGAAGAGTTGTGGGCGACAACCGAGAGAGTCGGTGATGCTGCTATCTTTTTAGCGTACGCATCCGCACGCGTGCAGTTACCCCCGGGGATGATAGGTGAGAGCAACGATGTTAGATTTGCAATTGCAAGGGCGATAGTTGAAACAAAAGTTGATGAGATTGAAGCAGACGTTGATCGGGCCTTAGATCCTCTTCCAGACAGAATCGAACGGCCTCTTGAGCGATTCTTGGGTATAGATCAAGCTGACAAACATGCTGCTTAGCCGTATTTCTGCTTAAAATAGGGTAGAATAGTGTGTATGCAACAGATAAAAGCTATAATCTCCACCATTATTGAAGAAATATTTAATATTGATGAGATTGTTGAATTTTCAGTTCCAGATGAACAGTTTGGTGACTACGCAACAAACATTGCACTGCGGCTGAGTAAAAAAGTTGGTCAAAATCCACGTGAGGTAGCTCAGAAGATAGTAGACAACCTTAAGCACGAATCTATTGCGAAACTTACTATTGCTGGCCCAGGATTCATTAACATTACACTAGCAGATGAGGCGCTTTTTGAAATTTCTACTACTGAACCACGTCAAATGCTGAAGGATAAGGTGATACTTGCTGAATATTCAGATCCAAATCCACTCAAACCACTTCATGCGGGGCATCTGTATACAACGCTAGTCGGTGATACAATTGCACGTCTTGTTGAACGGGGAGGGGCAAAAATTACCCGTATTAACTATGGCGGTGATGTCGGGCTACATGTTGGTAAAAGTATCTGGGCAATAATTGCGCACCTTGGTGGTGAGTACCCAGAAAAGTTGAATGACATACCTGTTAATGAACGACCCGCCTGGCTTGGTGCGCGGTACGTTGAGGGAAATAACGCGTATGAAGACGACGAAGAATCTAAGAAGCAGATCGTAAACCGTAATAGACAGATTTACGAAGTGCATGCCGAGGATGACCATGAATCTCCGCTCGCTCAAATTTACTGGACAGTGCGACAGTGGAGCTATGACTACTTTGACGTGCTGTACCAGCAACTACAGGTGAAGCCGTTCGACCGCTACATTCCCGAAAGTGAAGTAACGCCACTTGGCATTAAAACCGTGTCAGAGCAGCTTGAAAAAGGTGTGTTTGAGCAGAGCGATGGGGCAGTGATATTTAATGGCGACAAGTATGGTCTGCATACCAGGGTGTTTATTAACTCAGAAGGAATTCCTACCTATGAGGCCAAAGACGTCGGTCTTTCACTTACTAAGTGGAATGACTACCATTTCGATAAATCAATCATAATTACCGCAACCGAGCAGCAACAGTATATGCAGGTGGTTATTAAGGCAATTGAGCAATTTGCGCCGGAACCAGCACAGCGAACAACTCATTTAACCCACGGGGTGGTTAAGCTTTCAGGTGGAATAAAAATGAGTTCACGAAAAGGTAATATTGTGACTGCACTCGAGATTTTAGAAGCAGCACGTGAGGCCGGCCAAGAAACTGGCACAAACCCAAATGAAGAGACTATTCTTGCGGCTGTAAAATATGCTTTTGCTAAAAATAAGATTGGTTCAGATATATCATATGATCCAACAGAATCAATTGCGCTTGAAGGCAACAGCGGCCCGTATCTTCAGTACGCCCACGCCAGAGCCTGCTCTGTCTTGCAAAAATCAGCACTTGTACATAAGGGACAATCCCTGGTGGCGCCACTTGAGCTAGCTGAGCGGAGTCTTCTGCGTAAGATTAGTGAATATAATGATGTACTTGAACACGCCATTGACGAGTTGATGCCACACTATATTTGTACCTATCTGTATGAACTTGCCCAGACGTTCAATCGCTTTTATGAACACAATCATGTTATCGGCAATGAACGCGAAGAGACCCGAATACAATTAGTATCCATGTACGCAAAAACCCTCAAAGACGGCCTCGAACTTCTCGGCATCCACGCCCCCGAAAAAATGTAGCCAATCAAAAAGCCCCCGGGAGAACCAGGGGCTTTTTGTGTGCGGTGTCTATCTTCTAAAGATGTGAAGACAGACGAGAGCGGTCAGTACTCTGTTTACTTAACGTTCTTCAGAGCACGTCGGCTACCAACCCAGGCGAATACGCCGTAGGCAGTTGCACTTGTACCGAAGATCCCTGCTGCTAGCTCAGCTGGTCCAGTCGATGGAATCGACGTTACAGGGGAACTAGTAGGTGGTGTAGTTGGCACCACTGGGATAACAACTTGTGAAGTACAGCGAGCTTCTTTTTGCTCGTTGCCAACGTTGAATAGTACACGTACTACCACGCTGTATTCACCAGGTTTTGCATACTGATGTTCAGTCACATTTTTATCTGTGCTTAGCTCAGGAGTTGCATCACCAAAGTTGTAGATATACTTGTTAACTTTCGCACCACCTTCGGTTTTAACGCGTACCGTAAATCGGTACTTGTTGCCGCCGAGTGCAAGTGTTTCTACTGCGCTACATTCGTAAGCAGGAGTAACATTACATTTAGTGTTGACGTTAGCGTCATCTTCTTTTGGCTGGAGGCCTTCAGGCTTCGCACTGGCAATGTTTCGGAATTTCTTCACTTCACATTTAGCAGTTTGACCCTTGTTAACCTTAGCGTCAAAAGTGATTTCAGCTGTCGCACCCTTCTTGATTTCAGGAATAGTTACACCATTCTTGAACAAGTCTTCAGTGCTCGTCTTGCCATTAACTTTAAGGGTACCGTTTACATAATCAACACCAGTTGGGCGATTATCTTTTACAAGTACTTTCTTAAGGTCAGTATCACCAGTATTCTTTACAAGAATTCGGTATTGTACAGTATCACCGTACTCAACTGAAACATCTTGCTTCCACTCAGTGTCACCCTTTTTACGAACATCTTTTACGATTGTAAATTCAGGTGTGTTTGGCTGACACTCTTTTGTAACGGTAACATCTGCATCATCATTTGATGCTTCTGATCCAGCAGGGGCACCGTACGCCCAGTTCTTAAGTGTATTCGGTCCACAGAGAAGCTTTGCTTCTGCAGGAACTAGAGCACTGAACTTTACGTATGATCCACTACCGGCAGTATGGTTTCCTATGCTTAGACCACCATCAACAATGCCGGTTTGGTTTGCTGGTTTGAAGTCATCACCAGGGTGGTTACTGTTTTTAAGGAACGTACTGTTCGGAACAAGTGTCATGCCATTAGGTAGCTTGTCTACGACAACAACCTTATCCTGCATTACCTGACCGGTGTTCTGATATTTAACTAAATAATCAACCTTGTCTCCAGCTTTTGCTGCAACAGATTGTGTCCATTCAGTAGTACCAGACTTACGAACTGATTTTTCTACCTTATACGTATTCGGCGCTGCAAACTGTGGCTTTACTTTAAAGTACACGTAGTTAGCGTACTGGAAACAGCCAGGTACTTTACCGTCAGCGCCATTGTAGCCAATTTGTGCACCCGCAGAAGTAACAATACTATCTGGAAGTGGTTTACCTGCTCCACCAGCTGCGTATCCATTGTTGTAGATTCGAGCTGAGCCTGGAACGTAGGCAATATTAAAGTTCTGGGTAGAACTAAGCTTAATATCGTCCCATACTTCTTTTGGCTGTGCATTGTCAGCAGATACAAATCCACTTATCATTACATTTTTGCCAGTTGTAGTCGGAACATTTGCCTTAACCCGAGTGTTAAGTGCAGTAAGGTTTAATGATGTTGCTGCGTTATTATGAGCGTACACACGAACAAGGTATTCTTTACCTGGTTCAACTGTTACGCTGTCGCGCCAACCACCATCATTGGTGTTTGCTGCATCTTTAATAGATACAAATTCGCGTTCATCGCCAACGTTAGGGTTGTTAGTGATTGAGTTAAACGTAATGTGGTCAGCTGGGTTTTCAACGGTGTATGTAGTACGGTCGGGTCCCCAGGCTGAAGCGGCAGCTGCACCAAGTGCAACAACTGCGGTAACGCCAACAAGAAGACCAAGCTTCTTGCTGTTGCGTTTTAGAAAGTTCATAAATTTCTTCATAAAGCCTTCCTTTCTGGTTCCATCAATGATGAAACCAATTAAATTACTAATGTATTCAAAAATTCACATAAAACAAACTTTTAAAATCTCTTCGGTACAAATTGTAAAAGTTCATCTTGCCTGAAATAAATCAGCCCTGATGCACCAAGCTACAGCTTATTTGTCATCTCGAGCCTGTCGAGAGATCTGATTAGATTTCTCTCACACCTGAGGGTGACAAACACTAGTCAAATCATTACAAAGTATGGTTTTGCGGAGCGCTTTGTTAGATGATCGTTTCCGATCAAATCAAAGCGCTCACGCGGTCGATTACTCTTTCGAGTACACTTTTTTGAACGCTTGGCGCCCAGTACATAGGTAGGTGTATCTGTTTTGCCAGATACGGAGTCTAACTACGTTTCACTGTGTTCCTGGAGTAAGCTCACAGGTTGTTAGCACAGAGGTACTGGGCGCCGCCCTGCGGGCAGCAGCTTGCGCCGAGACGCTTACTGCTGCCCGCAATCCCTCAGAACCCCCCGAGGGGAGGTACTCCCGTGACCGGTGGGTTGACCACCTCGGGGTCCGTCGGAGACGGAGCCGTTGTGGCCGGTGCTTGTGGCACCGTCGTTCCGGGTTGGGGAGTAGTTGTCTGGGGAATCGGCACCGCAGCCGGCGGCTCGGGGGGGATGTACACCTCGGGCGGCCTTCCGGCCGGTCCAAGGGGTCCACCTTCCACCGATCCACCTTCCTCGGCACCTCCACCCCCAGGCCGGTTGTTGCCTTGCTGCTCGGGGTCCTTTTCGGGACCATCCTTACAGACCCCAGGCACGTTGCCGTGCATTCCTGGGGGGCAGATCACCGACTTGGCCGGAGGGGTATCCGGACGAACGATTCGGAACACCGGCTTGTCAGCGCCGTTGCCACAATCCGCTCGCACGAACCCGTTCCACACGATGGTCCCCATGTTGGGTCCCTGTGTGCAGATCGGCAACCAGTAGGCATCGCGGCCCTGGGTCTGACGCCAGGAATCCGCGAACTCCATCTGACCATCCACGAAGTAGCTCAGGCCTTGTACCTGAGATTCCGGGAGGATGACCATGAGCAACCACCCTTGGCTGTCGTCCATGTGGACCGCGACATCCTCGGCACCACACTCGGCGGTGACGGTGAGGACGACGCGATCTCGTACAGGCTTGGCCTTCGGATCGTCGCTCTTGAGCCACGAAGTGAGCTGCTCCGGGGTGCGGAGCGTCTCGCTCGAGTGGGCCGCAGCCCCTCGCTCTTGTGGAGCCACCTCCATGGCTGCTTCCGCGTCCGACCCGAAGGCCAGTTCGTCAGCTGCCACGCCTTCCGGGAAGTGTTCCGGGAAGGAAGAGGTATCCACCTCGACGTTGATGTCGCCCGAGACCTCGGGCTTGATCGTGGTCGTGGTTTCGTCGGTGGTGGAGCCGTCGTCGCAAGACTTCAGCTCCGCTTCGAGATCTTTGACGGCTTGCGCCGCCTCGGTCTCGGCAGGCGTACCGGCCTGCTCGGTTTTGTTGGCCTTGGCCTGGTCGAGATCCGTCTGGACCTCGTCGCAGGGGCGGTTTGCGGAAGCCACGGTTTCACCCGAGCTACCACACGCCGCCAGACCACAGATCAGAGCCACCGCAAAGAGGGTGGCCATCAGTCGCTTGAGCATGGGGTTACCTCCTTGCAGCGACTTGTGCGATTCCATATGCCAGTTGGCAGGGCGAATCACGCTTTCCCTTGGTTGTGGTCCTCGTGACTTGTGCACGGATCAGGCGCAGATTCACGAAGTTTCTCCGGTCTAACCGGTCAGCCCTCCCACGATTAGTGAGCTGAGGAACTTAATCTTAGGGCCGAAGCCTTAAGTACGGATTCACACCGCAACCTTCCCAGGTTATTTCGTTCTTCCTACGGGCGGTTCCACTTGGTGAAAGCGATGCCCGCAATCAGTCCGCCGATCACGGCGAAGACGAGCAGTCCCGCAAGGGACTCCTGCCAGCGCATGTCGGCTTCCTGGAAGAAGAACACGCCGCCGATGCCAGTCGCAAGACCGAGCAGGAAGGCGACGGGAGTGGTCCACTTGGAATCGCCCTTGAGCGACATCACCAGCAGACCACCAGTCAGGGCGGCACCGAGCGCCAACAGGCCGAACCCGATGAAGGTCCAACCCAGACGCCCGGGTGCCAATCCCGCCAGTTCATGGCGAACGCCGAAGCGCCAGCCAGGCAGATGGCGAGCAGGCCGTTGAGCCAGTGCACCTTGAGGTTGTTCATGGACTCTCCTCTCCCGGTGGATGGTTTAGGCCCTAGGGCCAGCTGCATCCCCCGGGTAAGGAGCAGCGAGGGGATACTGGAACCTCCAGTGCCCTCGCGCCACTCCTTAATAGAGAAAGTACGAACGTAACGTTAAAAAGTGTGTTTCGAGTGCATCTACAAACAGAGCACCGAGTAATCGATCTGCTACTCCTTTGTTCGTCTAAAAATAGAGAACTATCAGGGAGCAGAGCAGTGCTTAGCGGCGTATATATGCTTAGGTCGTTTGCGGCGAAGTAAGTACATATACAGCTAAACACAACTCTGCCCCCCTCGGTAGAGAAGTAGCGAGTGA